>JAFGLL010000120.1 GCA_016928095.1 Thermoplasmatota archaeon | reverse complement strand
TCGAGGAGCAGGGCTATCATCTTCTCCACGGGATCGTTGATTCCATGTGGATGACGGGGCCGAGGGAGAAGGCAGGCGAGGTCGCTGAGATCGCCGAGGAAAGTATGGGCATACCGATCGGGGTTGATGCCGTTTACAGATGGCTCGTGTTCCTCCCGAACAGGACGAACGGGGCCGGGGCGCTCAACAGATATTACGGTCTCAACCAAAACGGCGAGATGAAGTTCCGGGGGATCGAGTGCCGACAGCACTCCACCCCGCATTTCATCAAGGAGACCCAGGAGGAGATGCTGACCGCGCTATCGGGGGCCGAAGGGGCGGGAGACATACCGGACAACCTATCTAGGGCGTTCGAGGTGATGAGAAAGAATGGAAAAAAGCTCATGGACAGGGAGGTCGATCCGAAGGACCTCGCTATAACGATAAGGGCTTCAAGGAGCCTCGAGGAATACTCCACCGGTTCCGAGCACGTTTCAGCAATGACATTGTTGAAGAGGGAGGGGGTGGACGTGAGAGGCGGTCAGAAGGTGAGGTTCGTTGTCCTTGACCACGGAGCCAGAAGGCACGAGAACAGGGTGGCCCTCGTCCACGAGGGTATGGGGGACATCAGGTATGACACACAGAGATATCTGGAGCTCACCGCAAGGGCGATGGAAAGCGCATTGTCGGTGTTCGGGGTGGACGAGGGCCGGGCCCTCAGGATGCTAAAGGGTGTGGAGCAGAAGGGACTTGACGACTTCTGCAGGATGTGACCCCCCCTATCGTTCCAGGAATGGTCATGAGAGGGTTCATAAATCAGGGAGCCGATACGGACCCGGATCGTGCGTCCATTCCTGACAACCTGCCCAAGACCTGATGGACCGGGATGCACATCGAACATAGGGGGGCCCATACCATGAAGAAGCTGGTCGTTTTCTATTCCTGCGGCGGCAACACCAGACTGCTGGCGGAGGATATAGCGATCTCCATCAAGGCCGATCTCCTGGAGCTCAAGCCGGAGAAGGATATCAATTCGAAAGGTCTCTTCGGGTATATCAGAACTGGATGGCAGGCGATGCGCGGAGCGAAGCCTCCCCTGAAACCTCTGCACAGGAACCCGGGAGATTACGATGTGATATTCGTGGGAACACCTGTCTGGGCCTGGAAGCAGTCGACCCCGATAAGTACCTTCATGGAGGACCACATGCCAAATGGCAAGAAAGTGGCCCTCTTCTGTTCTCACGAGGGCAACAGCGGCAGCACTTTCCAGAACATGAAGCGGATGTCCCCGGACAATGAATACATAGGGGATATGGAGTTCTTCGCTCCTTTGAAAAAGGACAGGATACAGACCATAGCTTCAGCAATGAAATGGGCAAGGTCGTTGATGGCGACAGTGGAATGATGGAGGGGCCGTATCACGATCCTTTGTTGATGATGAACGATCGGTGTGATCGGGCATGGAACTTGACCAGGTGATAGAAAAGAGAAGGTCTCGGAGGGCTTATGACCCTGTTGAGATCACCGACGATATGGTGAAAAAACTTCTCCAGGCCGCCGGGCTTGCCCCATCCTGCAGCAATAACCAGCCCTGGAGGTTCGTTCTGGTCAGGGACCCTCAGCAGCTCGACAGATTGTTCGGAACCCTTTCCGGCGGGAACTACTGGATGAAGAAAGCCTCCATGGTCGTGGCGGTCTTCACCGAGAAAGGCACGGACTGCGACGTTCAGGGGGTCCAGTACGAGATGTTCGACACGGGCATGGCGACGGCACTGCTTCTCTTAAAGGCAACCGAAATGGGCTTGCTGACCCATCCCG
The DNA here is from genome assembly GCA_016928095.1 of Thermoplasmatota archaeon. Classification (GTDB taxonomy): domain Archaea; phylum Thermoplasmatota; class Penumbrarchaeia; order Penumbrarchaeales; family Penumbrarchaeaceae; genus JAFGLL01. The sequence continues at coordinate 2,161 of JAFGLL010000120.1, read as the reverse complement.
TAGCCGGTTTCAACAAGGAGAAGGCGAAGGATGTCCTGGGTCTTGGTGAGTTGTTCATCCTCATCACGTTGATAGGTGTCGGAAAAGGGTCAGAGGACACGAGCGGTCTGAGCGAGAAGCACAGGGAGCAGGAGGTCTCGGCGAGGGTCAGACGGCCTCATGAGGAGATATCGTTCATGGACAGATACCCGTCCGGATGATGAACAGGTTATTATCCGTCGTGCCCATTCATCCATCCATCTGGCGGATTTCCCATGCGGAGAGGACTGGTCGGATCATATAGAAGGACCCTTGATCTCCTGAAGAAGGACAGGATGTCCATCCTCGGCATATGCGTCTTCACCATATCGTTCATGCTTGTTCTGACGATTGCCCAGGTGTCGCTCATCATCCTGGGATCACTTTTCCTGGCACTGGTCAGCGGACCCATTGTCGGAGGCATCTACCTTTTGGATCAAGGGGGAGGAATACATGCCCTTGCCATCATCCTCCTGGTCACTGGAAGCATCCTGTCCCTCTTGTTCTTGGTCATACTGTTGTGTATCGCCCTGACGATCGGGTCCACCGCGTTCGGCGCACAGATCCACATCGCGGACCTCCTCCTGAAGATCAAGATGGGGGAAAAGCTCAGATGGAGAGGTATCCTGAATGAGCTGAGATATGATTGGAAGGACATTCTTAGAAGTGGCTACAGGCTGCTCACGCGTTTGATAACGCTTTTCATTGGCATATTGATAGTTATCGAGGTTGTGACATTCTGCATGATCGCGGCTATCATGTTCCTCGTCCAGAAGAGCGATGTTTCCGATGCATCGTCCGTAATGACGGTTGCTGCGATCTTCATCATCAGTATCGTTGTCGCACTGATATTCATCGTCATCATTCCGCTACTCGTGTTCATGATCGATTCCGCAAGTGTGAGGATGGCGGAGGGAAAGGATGTCAAGACCGCCATCAGGCACGGCCTGAAGGATGTCAGATACAATACTTCAGGAATTTCCTATTACATATTGTGGGTCCTGATACTGATCGTCGTGAGCATCATGGTCTTCCCGCTGGCCTTCATCCTTCAACCCCTGATATCCGTCGTATCCAAATCGTTCCTGATAGCCAACAGGGACATGTTCTACGGATGATCCCGGCCAGGGGTGGGAACGATCTCGGGTTCCTCATGAAGAGATACAGGAGCGGGAGTTATTATAGGTTACCAAAAGGCCGGTTCAAAGGATCGGTTCCATGGTATGATCCGATCCATGACCATGAACAGGTTTTTTAACCCGGTATTCGCATTCATCCATGTTCCCGGTGAGGCACCCATGCACAGAGGAATGGCCGATTCCTACAGGAGGACATACGATCTCCTGAAAGGTCACAAGAGCTCCGTTCTCATGTTATGTGTGGCCCTCTATGTCATATTCTTCTGCATGATGATGGCGCAGCAGTTCTTCATCTTCATCATCTACGGCATAATGGGTCTGGGAGGCCTGGCGGTCCTGGGCGGGGCGCTGCTTGCAACGCTCGGAGGCGTTCTCACCATACTCGGGATCGTGGTCATCCTTCTCGGGATCTTCATCCTGTTAATCATGTTCCTTGTAATGATGGCCTTCATCCTTGCATCGGGATCTTTCAACTTCGGGTTACAGATCTTCATCGCACAGCTTCTTCTGAGATTGAAAACAGGCATCAAGCTGGACTGGAAGGATATATGGGGCGAGCTCAAGGGCGATTGGAGACACCTCATAGGCCAGGGTGCCAGGTTGTTCCTGCGCTACATCGGGTTAGCCCTTGTTATAATACTGTCGATCTACCTGATCATGGGCGTTATCGTTGCGGTGCTTGTGGTCCCTCTGGTACTCGGGGCATCTCCGGTATTGACAATGGCATTGACCGTATTTGCGAACCTTGCGCTGGTGGTCATCTACCTGCCAATAGTCCTTGTTGTGTATCCGGTGCTGTGGTTCGTCTTCGAAGCGGCGGCGGTGAGGATGGCCGAGGGGAAGACCGCCGGCAAGGCCGTCATGCACGGCTTCAGGGATATCCGCCATCACCGCAGAGGTGTGCTGTATTTCGTCATAGGGTACCTCGCATTTTCCCTGGCAGCGATGGTATTTTTTCCGATCGCGATCCTGCTGGGCCCCTTACTGCCGCTCCTGACCAAATC
>JAFGLL010000119.1 GCA_016928095.1 Thermoplasmatota archaeon | reverse complement strand
TGTCGAAGTTCGGACCCTTTGCTGTCTGCATGAACGGTCTGATCGTGAACAAGGACGAGCTCAAGGATTCGATGATCAAGGAAGGGACAAGTTTCGCAGAGGTGTATCACGGCGACATCAACCAGGCCGACCTCCTTGCGAACCTGATCAATAAAAAGGATACGATCGAGGATGGGATCCAGTACATGTGGGATTCCATAGACGGGTCAGCCAGCCTTCTGATAATGACACAGAATGGCATATACGCTGCCCGCGACAGGAAAGGGATCAGCCCGTTGGTACTTGGAACGGACGGGACGAAATGGGTCATTGCCAGCGAGAGCTGTTCTTTCCCAAACCTCGGTTTCGAGGTCCATAGGTTCCTTGCACCGGGAGAGATCGTTTTCATATCGATGTCCGGACCAAAGACCGTAGGGGAGGGTAGTGAAGGGGGAAGAATTTGCGCGTTCCTGTGGATATATACCGGATTCCCTTCCTCGAGCTATGAGGGCATCAATACCGAGATCGTGAGAGAGAACTGCGGCAGATTCCTGGCCAGACGGGACCATGTGGAAGCTGACCTCGTTGCCGGTGTCCCCGATTCGGGTACAGCTCATGCAATAGGATATGCCATGGAATCTGGGATACCCTTCAGAAGGGTGCTGATGAAATTCACCCCGGGTTACGGCAGAAGCTATACTCCTCTGACCCAGGAGGAGAGGGACCGCATCGCCCAGATGAAGCTAATAACCAACAGGGAGACCGTAGAGGGGAATCGTATCATACTTTGCGAGGATTCCATAGTAAGGGGGACCCAGCTGAAGAACTACACCGTGAACAAGCTACGGAAAGCTGGGGCGAGGGAGGTCCATGTCAGACCTGCCTGCCCCCCTCTCATGTATCCGTGCAGATATATGCTGTCCACGAGGAGCAGGACCGAACTTGCGGCAAGAAAGGCCATCATCGAACTTGAGGGCAGGGACCTTGAGGATCACGAGATATCCGAATACATGGACCCTGACTCGGAAAAGCACCGCAGGATGGTCGACCTTATCCGCAGGGACCTTGGCCTGGACACCCTCAAGTATCAGAGATTGGAGGATATGATTGAGGCGATCGGCCTTCCGCGAGAGCGGCTCTGCCTCTACTGCTGGACAGGAGAGAAGGTCTGATCATTCCTCAAGTTCGTCAAGCTCTTCGAGCTCTTCCAATTCCTCAAGTTCGTCAAGCTCTTCAAGCTCTTCCATATCATCGATATCATGGACTATACCAAGGCGTGCAAGGGTCCCGGGGACCTTTGCCAGGGGAATTTCCTCGATCTCTTCCGCCTCCTCACCCCAGGTTGGTATCTCCTCGTCCTCATCCCATACGGGCATATCATCGATAAGGCCTTCTATTGTCGGAGCGACCTGACGTTCGTTCTCCCCTGTCCCTTCATCCGAACTGCCTGGACCGATTCCCGATGAGCGCTCATCGGCCTGCTGACCGGTAAATACCTTGCTGGCTTCCTCCTCAAGGACCTTTCTTCGCTCGGATTCCCAATGCTTTCCCTTATGGTCATCCTTTGAGACCAGTGAGTCCTTCAGGTCCTCTTCCTTCATACGGTGCTCCAGGGACTTGCCGTCAGCCCTGAGAACGTTCTTCCTGTCTCGGTGACCTTTCTTCTTCTCATTAGGTCTTATATACCCCCCGGCCTTCCCACCCAGGTCCTGGGCGTGGGGAAGGACCGGTATGTTGACCGGGGCGTTCATTGCAGGATGATGATGCACTGTTCCTTCAAATGCGGGAGCACCTCTCAGTCCGTTCCTGTACGACCTGCCAGCCAGTTCCTCCGCTCTCATCCTTCTTATCCTCAGCTCATCCTCCTTCGCCTCTCTTGCCATCCTCTCCTTTTTCTCCCTTCTCCGTCCCAGGTAACCGGGTAGGAAAAGGACGAGCATCAGTATCACTATGGGGATGAAGATACCTATACCACCTGATATCACCGCGTGGATGGTCCTGGACGGGACCTCAACATCTATGTCCACTCCTTCACCGATACCTTGGTGGTTGACGGCTTCCACTCGATAGATGTAACTGCCTGCGGTCACACTGCGGTCGGTATATCCTGAGAGGTTAGCGGAGAGGTGTGCAAGTACCTCCATGTCCCCATTGTGCTTACCCCTTGAAATGATGTACTCCGTGACAAGGCTCCCGCCATCAGACGAGGGCGGGACCCATGACAGGACCACACGGTCGGTCGCTGGGGACCCCTCGAACGCCTGCACATTTCGGGGGCTTCCAAGAGGGTGGGCTTCGACGGGTTCGCTCTTCTGAGAGCTCTCCCCGTTCTCCGCCCTCACCCTGTAGAAATAGGTCCTTCCATTGATGACCTCCTCATCAATGTAGCTATTTCCAATGATATCGACCGCCAGCTGGTTCGGAGCTTCTTCCGTGGTTCCTTTGAACATGGTGTAACCTGTTATCTCCAGACCGCCGTTGTGTTCAGGAGCAACCCAGGAGATCTGGACCATACCGTCACCCACCTTGCTCACCCAGACCAGAGGCACCGGTTCGGGTCTCGATACTGGAACAATGGATCTGAAGGGGGTCTTCTTACCTTCTCCGATGGCGTTGAAAGCACTGACCGCGAAACCATATTGCTCTCCCTGGATGAGACCATCGATCAAAATATCCACTGCACTGCTGTCCACAGTTGCATAAAGGAAGGGATCATCGTCTCCGATCCTCATGTAGATCATATACCCGAGCACCGGCAGGGATATCTGAGGTCTGGCGCTCCATTTCACACGAATTTCCGGTTTCAGGGATTCCACCCTCAGGTCCCTGGGTTCCTCGGGAGGGTCCCCTACCAGGGTTTTGATGATATCCGTTGGTTCTCCCACAGATAACGTATTGAAGGCAGAGACCCTCAGCTCATAGATGATCCCCTGAGAGAGACTGTGGAACGAATGATCGGTCCCCGTCACATCGACTGTCTCCCAATCTGCCTCCCCTTCATGTCTGATACCTATCCGGTATCCTGTGATCGGGAGGCCTCCGTCGTGGTCTGGCGGGGTCCAGGAAATGTTCACTTCCCTTGAACTGGTAATGTACGAGATTATCGTCGGCTCGGAGGGTGGGCCATAGATGATGGAGGAGACAACTGGCGATCGAGGTCCTTCCCCAATGGGATTCAAGACCGATAGTGAATAATAGTATATCTCCCCGGGAATGAGGTCCAGATCAAGATAAGTATCGCTGTCAAATGGTATCACATCATGCGGTGCTAGAGAAGACGCCGATACTCCCCGGTATATCCTGATGTTCAAACCTTCTCTCCCCCCTGTGTCCTCGGGGTTGCTCCAGGACAGGGAAGCGCTCATTAGCCCCCCATCGATGTTCAATCTGTTGATCCTGTCGGAGACCCTGCCCGGGGTCGCGATCACGGTGGCCGAGGGGGCGCTTCCTCCGTTATTATTGCATGCCAATACCTTGTAGTAGTATGTCATCCCGTTCTCCAGACCCGTATCGATGAAGCTCAGGGCACCCGAGGCAAGCAGGAATTCCTCGTCCATGAGGTCCATCTTCGGACCTCTCTGGACCTTGTAGGATGTTATCGGAAGACCTCCGTCATTCACCGGGGCATCCCATAAAAGGTGCACCATACTGTCACCGGTTCGGAACGTGACATTCGCCACAACCCCGGGTACACCGGTGGCCATGCCATCGATAGGCCCGGACATGGAGCTTTCACCATGCTCATTGGATGCTGTGACCGCATAATGATATGACACCCCGTTCGTTACTGCATCCGTGAAGGTCCTGGCATTCCCCCCTGATTCCACTTGCAGGATAAGGTCATCTGAATTTGATCCCCGGTACACCCTGTATGAAGTGATGGAGGTCCCCCAATCGAACTCGGGTGGGCTCCATTCAAGTTTGATCTTTTGGTCCAGCGGGAGGAGGTTGAACCTGCTTGGAGGTGATGGAACGGTCTGCCCGATGCCCTCCACAGTGTTCGCCATGACCGATGTTCCAAGCCTGTTCGTGGAAGTGACCGTATAGTAATAGGTTGAACCGGGAACTATATCCGTATCTATGTAGGTCATTTGAGATGGGGAGAGGTTCGCGACATGAAGGAAGGACCCGGGAGCCTGCCCCCTGAGAACGGAATAGCTCTCCACAGGGCAACCCCCATCATCCACGGGATGCTCCCAGCTCAGGTTCATGGCCATGTCCAGAGACGAGATGGACAGACCCTCCGGTCCACCCGGTGGTGTCCTTGGCCTACCCTGAACTATGATGGTCCTGTTGCTCATTCCGACCCCGGGGATCCTGTAGCTGATCTGGTAATTGAAGGTGACAGGGACCGGGGGGACATCCGTATCATTGTAGAAACCTGACTCCCCGACCGCAGCGACGGGAACAAGGAAGAACGGGGTCAAACCCCTGTAGATCGTGTAATCCACATCGAACATGTCGAGGTAGAATTCGTCCATGAGCGACCAGGTGAGGTTCACGAACATATCACCAGCAACACTCACAGGATCAACCGGGGGTGGGGTGACATCGGGAGTGCTATTGACCATGTTCGACCCCCCTCCCTCCCCGATGGTCGCGAGTACGGCCGTCACGAAATATTGATAGGTCCTGGAGGTGAAATCGTTGATGGTGTCGTTGAAATGTGTCACGGGCCCGATGGAGGCGATCGGCACCAGGCTGTTCTGTGAGATACCTCTGTAGACGATGTACCCCTGGACCGGATAGGTCATAACGATCGGATTGGAAGGAGGGTTCCAGGTCAGGTCCACAAAGAAGAACCCAGCGGTCGACCTCAGACCAGACGGGGAGAAGTCCGCAGGGTAGAACTTGGTAAAGAACACATCATCATTGGAATTATGGGTCCTGTCGAACGCGGTGAAGGTGGTGGGATAATCCTTGGAATTCGTCTCGCCCGTGAGATAGATGAAACCCATGGAGTCCACGCATATCTCCCTTCCCACATCGTCGTTGCTTCCCCCGATGAAGGTAGAATATTCGAGACCGGTCCCGCCGAGGTCCACACGTGTAACGAACACGTCCGCCCCTCCGGCCTGGGTCCGGGAAAAAGCATCCGATGTCGTTGGATAGTTGCTTGAATATGTCTCACCTGTAACGTATGCCTTGTCATCAGGACCAAGTACTACGCTCCAGCCAGCATCCTGACCGGACCCGCCAATGTAAGTGGAGTTCAGCAGCGAATCGCCCGATGAGGATAGGAGCGAGAGGAACGCGTCGTCGCTTCCCCCGTATGTGGTGTCATACCCCTTGGTGGTGGTGGGGAAGTTGCTTGACCCGGTCTGCCCGGTCGTATATGCTCTGCCCAGTGAGTCCAACTCTATTCCCTGGGCCCTGTCGTAACCGGCCCCTCCGAGGAATGTCGAATACATCAAAGAGTTACCGGAGGTCGATAGCTTCAGCACGAAACCGTCCTCATTGCCATTGTGTGTCGTATCCGAAGCCCCGCTGGTCGTCGGGAAGGACGAGGAGGTAGTACCCCCCCCCACGTAGGCATATCCGGATGTGTCAACATCAATGGCATAACCGGCCTCATTGCTGCTGTGCCCCACGAGTGTTGAATAAGATAGCGAAGCGCCGTTCTGGGATATCTTGGTGACGAACACATCATCGTTCCCGTTGTGGACCCGGTCATAGGCCCCCACCGTGGTCGGATATTTCCACTGGTCCGGCCAGTTCGTCGGGACCGGTCCGGTCGAGCCGGTCACATAGCAGTAACTGTCGACGACCTTGATGTCATATGCGATATCATCATAGTACCCTCCAAGGTAAGTGGAATAATCTATGCTGTTCCCGGAGGATGACAGCTTTGTCACGAACACATCCCAACCGAATGAGTATGTGGTATCGAACCCGCTCTTGACAGGGAAGTTGTTGGATTTTGTATGACCTCCGACATATACATTTCCCTGGGCGTCGACATCGACCCCCTGGCCCTGATCGTCCAGGCTTCCGCCGAGGTAGGTAGAGAATACAAGAGCGTCCCCTGATACGTTCACTTTCAGAACGAAAGCATCACCATTGCTCCCCCCGTTGAAATCCGTATCGAAGGCGCCGGTCGTTGTCGGGAACGTGGTCGAGGCGGTATAACCTGTGATATACATGTACCCCTGGGTATCGATAGCGAGAGACCTTCCGCTATCAGCAGAGGAACCACCAGCGAACGATGAGAACCTGAGTCCCGGATCTATCAGGAGTTCCCTTTTAGGGTCGTGACCATAAACCCTGAAAGAGGCACAACCATCCGGGTCCAGGTACCATTCGGAGGGTATACACGTGCCATCCTGGAATGATATCGGAGCATCGTCAAGGACGTTCCCAACGGGTGTCGATATCCGAAGGATGCCATCCTCAAGTTCGGGCTTGACCCCCTCGAATACGAACCGGATATCCTCCGGACTGCCTCCGGGTCGGACGATGACGTCGTATTTCATCACCCCCTTTTCCGACCGGTACTCTATATCGATGCCGCTCCAGACCTCTTGATAGATCATCTTCTCGTAAGTGGGCACATCAACATGCCAGGATAGCGGGTCGGACCCGATCAGGAAGTTGCTCTTGGCCATGGTCTCCGATCGTCCCTCAGGTCCGTTGGAGACACCGCCCATGAACTCGACCCTGTATGAAAAACCTCCCCCCTCCCCAGGAATGACTATGGACAATCCGTTCCTCATGAAACCTGTTCGTATGCTTCCCGCTTGTGAATAGAATAGTATGTCCGGATTCGAGACCTGCCCGACATTCCGGGTGAAATGATCGGCTCCCTGGACCAGCATATCCATATTCACCCGCTCCATGGCCTCGGTCTCCGAGGTCATGCACTGTTCATCCTCGATGACCGACCCGCTGATCTGGGCCATGTGACCCGCCGGTAACAGCAATACTGCTAAAAGAAGGAACGATAGTATGTAGGTGTGTTCATCCATTCTGTTCACCTCCTGCCTGGGGGGAACCGTCGGTCGGACCGTTCCCGGAAGTATCTTCGGATGATGACTTTATCTCCTCTCTCTCCAGTTCATCCCCCATGGATCCTCCTCCAGCCTCTTCTTGGTGATCCTCACCAAGGTCCTTCCCCTCTGCCGGGTTTTCTTTGGGGCCCTCTTCCTCCTTCTTTCTTCTGGCCAGAGCCAGGATAAAGAGGGCGATCAAAATGCCTGAAAGGAGGGATATCCCTCCTATCATCAGCATGAGCATGGGGGTATCCATCACCTCTTTCTTCACGAGACCTCTCTCCGAGACCTCGACAATGACGGATGAATAGTTCTTGAGACCGGCCGAATCCGTGACCTCGGCCGTCAGTAAATGGTTACCGGGGGGTAGCTCCACCTCTATCTCCGCCCCATCTCCCAGCACACCGGAGATATTCGAGGACCACCTGTATGATAGAGTGTCCCCCCACAACAGGTCGGGATCGAAGGCATCCGCTTTCAAGGTCGATCTCTCCCCATTGACGATAGAAAACCTTCCTGGGTCCATCTGGATCACGGGCTTGTGAGGGGGGTCGTTCTTGTTCAATACCTCTATGACCAGGGTGGTATTGACCGCTGCCGAACCGTCCGTGGCAGTGATCGTTATGGTGTGGTTACCGACCATATCGTTCGTCGCCAGCAGATGGAAGGAACCGTTGGGAAGGACCATGTAGTTCAAACCCGGGTTGATGCCCTGTATCATGAGGGGAATATCGTTCCAGACGGTGAGATCATCCCCGTCCAGGATATCGTAGGCCACTATGGTAACGTTAATCCATTCCCCCTGGAGGACACTCCTACCCTCGACCATCTGGAGAGAAGGGGGGTCGTTCACCGGAAGAACAATGACCGGGACGTTCGCCCGGATGCTGCTCTCCTCGTCAGAAACGATCACCGAGAGCAGTGCCCTGCCATTGAAGTCGTTCCCGGGTCTGATACGGAACCCGTGATCCTCCACTATCACTTCCAGGTCGTCATCTATCGTTAGAACGATATCGAGCTCCTCTCCATCCTTGTCGAGGAACCATGATCGATGGTCATATAGATCGCTCACCTGGTCCTCGTAGAGGGTGATGTTGTCAGGGTGTCCGACCAGGATCGGAGCCGAGTTGAGAATCGTAACGCTCGATACAGAGGCGAGGCTCTCGTTCGAACCGTCCCAACTCGTGACCTCGGCCCTCCATTCCTCGCCCTCCCTCACCAGACCGGCCTCTATACTCGCACTCAGAGAATCGGTTCCAAGTAGCTCCATGTGGAGCGTACCATCACGGAATATCCTGTAGTTGTAAGATAGGTTCTCATCGACGGTCTCCAGGTCCGTGGCTTCCCTGTATATCTCGACCCCGAGCTCGTCCCCGGTGGTCGGGACCTCGGGGATGAAGTATATCCCTGGTTGTGTCGGAGGATTGTTCCTCAACTCGAGTATGGGCCCCAGAGTTTGGGTCTGTGAGTCACCGATGGAATCTTTCACCATGACAGATACCTTAAAGGTCCCGATATTGTCGGAATATGCGGTCTCCAGGGGGGCGACCCAGTGATCATCGGACCATATCTGGCCTCTGTCCATATCAAGGTCCCAGATGCCTGTGATCGGGTCCATGACGGCGACCTGGATAGAGAGCCGATCATCTGGTTCTTCCCTGTCATCGACCCATATGTGCAGATGAGCGGTACCTCCCCTGAGTACCGAACCATCTTCCATCGACCATCCGATGATGACCGGGTCCTCGGAGTTATCGAAGAGCACCGTCCCAACTCCCGGTCTCGCAGTGGGATCGTCCGCAGTGACCTCTATCAGCAGGTAGATGGTATGTATGGTCCCGGGCAGGTCCCCAAGGAAGCTCTCTCCCCATCTCATGAAATGCATCTCGTTGGTCTTGTATACCGGGACCGAATCCTTCAGGGTGAAACCCGACACCGGCCTCATCAGATCATCCATGATCTCCACCCTGTAGGATACCTTATGGCTGTTGGCGTAGGTTCCTATTCCTACCATATCGCACCACCCGTCCTCCATCTCCAGGGGGCCGATAACGAGTTGCCCGATGGGCTTGGAATCCATCAGTGTGATACCTTTGGAGGTGTATGTCATGTTCATCATGGAAGCAATATGTCTGCTGGTGGTCAAGGTTTCATCGATGGGGAAGGAATTGGTGTGGTTCAGTACGATGCTCAGGATGGCCGGAAACTCCCCCGATGACCTGCTGGCAGTGATATCCAGGACCACACACTCGGCAAGATCGTCACCCGATGTCCATTCACCAGAGAACCTTCCAAAGTGGTTGTAACCAGTGCCGTCGATCGAACCCGAGGCCAGAGAGAGTACATCCAGATGGTCCGAGGCAGGAAATAGCTTGGTCACTCCATCCTCTCCGAGTATCCTCATCTGCAGTTCCGAACCGGGACCAAAACCCTCTACCCTGAACCCGAAATCCATCCAGGATGACAGGCCCATCGGGGAGAAAGGGGAAGAGGTGATCCGGCCGCGGGACTCCGTTACAAAACGGTATATCATCAAGTTGGAGCCCTGGGAATAGGCCAGGTATCCCTTGTCCTCGTCTAGGACCGGGCACCAGCCCGGGCCTCCGTAGGTGTTCATGACATAGAACGTGGTTCCCCCGTCTTTCGATCCGTGGACCATGATGTTCCCATCCCCATGTTCAAGGGTAACGATCACCTGGGACCTATCAGCTGTTATCTGTCCCTGGAACCTCCCGTCCATCTGGTCCACGGGTCCAGAAATGAACTGACAGTGCGTATATTCGAGATCCCAACCATCCGTACATCTGTAGACACGCCCGGTCCCGTTATTCCTGTTGACGATCAGAAGATATACCTTACCCTCGAACTCCGCGGAAGAATACTGGACCTCATTCCCTGGACATATGATATCCTGCGGGTAGGTGGAGCTCCAGGTGAGCCCTCCATTTGTGGAGACCGTTACGTTCAGTCCATCATTCAGACCCTTACGGTAAGCAATATAGAGCTCTTTTCTTCCTTCGATCTCCCGTATCCCCGGGATGAGATCATGAGCGGGGCTCAATACCTTGACAGGCGCATACCATTCCAGGTCCCTGTAGGCCGCCATGTAGCACTCATGAAGGTTGCCGTTCAACCAGAATACCAGAAGATCGTCCTCGTAGGCCAGCAGCTTTCCTCCACTTAGCACGAATCCGTTGGTATCCAACCTGACCGCAGCAGCGTTCGTCATGAAAGCCCAGTCATCCACCTCTACCTGTTTGATGTATATACCACTCGATGTACCTACCGCAGAGATCAGATCCATACCGTAAAAGAGCTGATCACCCGCAACCGCGATCTCACAGCTCGCCGTGATATATCCCGATACATTGTGTACTTCCACGGAAGGATCCCATCGATCTATCCTGCTGTCATATCTGGAAAGCCAGAACGATATCCATGACCCGCTAATTATCAAATGGGATACGAATGTGAAGGGGCCGTACCTTACGATGATCCTGCCGTCGTTGCGGTCCTGGGTCGTCTGATAGGTGGCGGGGAGCGTTGCGAAATATTCAAGAGAGTTCCTCTCGAAGGTGAAAGCCATGCCATCCTCGCTGGAGATATTGTCACTGCCAGAGATCTGTTCGGATGATGCGGGAGAGATGATCAAGCTGGTTGCTTGGCCTGTATTGCGAACAGGGGCCAGACTAAGGTAGTTAGGAATGTCAAATGAAGGATCGTTCTTGTCGCTGGGAGCGTCCGGTGACGGTGCCGGGACCGTCAGAATGACCAGGACTAGAGCGATCACCATACTCCTTTTCCACAAGGTAATCACTCCATTGACCTGAACACAGGCTTGCAATACAATTTGATGATGGTATAAAACCGTTGCCCCTTCCCTATGATATTATTAATAAGGGAAGAAAAAGCGAACATGGTCATCCCGTACAACAATGTATCACCGCAATTGCAATCTCATTGAAATATCCAAGTTGATCGGTAACGTAAAGGATACCCATTCAGACCTCACCCCACTATAATGAAGATGCGCAACATCAGGAACATCTGGGTCTGGAGCAGCAGGTAGGAGATTAGCAATCTTCCTTCCCCCTTGTTCCTGATCATAGCATAGGATGTTGCCATCAATGTTGCGATGACGAACCAGGCAACATAGTTCTGGACGGGGATGGTGCCATCCAACCAGTCCCAGTAGTCCATTTCCATCGCTACCGGTTCCAGGACGACATCGAAGGCCGTTGCAGCCGCACCCGCCGCAATTGGATAAATTCTCCTGTCCTTGATGAACATCCTTGCAAGTTCGGTCGCCCCCATTACAACCACCACCCAGTTGAACCCGATGACCAGGGGGACACTGAAGAAGCCGGGTCCCAGGGTGGACCCGTATTCGTATTCGCCGAATATTCTGCCTGTCCAGACCCCAATGGCCTCTATCGTGAAAGTAACAAGATAGGCGGATCCGGCCCATATCAGTAACTTCCACTCCCTTTTCAGGATGAGAGGATGAATGACGAACAGCCCCATGCCAAAGAGGAACAGGGGGGTCAGGAAAAGCATCATACCCCTTGTCACAGGAAGCAAGTGGCCGATGGTCCCGACAAAAAAGATGCAAGACATTACCGCTACCATCACCACCTCCTCATTTATCCATGAATCCCCGATTGCAGACATTTTCATGTTCATTTCACGGATACCTTCTTCTTCAACAGGTTCAGGACTATTCTTGCTTTGGACGGTTTGACCTTCTTGCGGTAGACTATCATCGGGTCCCTGAGGATCTTCATGGCTGTCCATTTGTACATGTCGGAGGCGTTCATCACCGGGATCCTGACATTTCGGTCCAATCCTCCATAACCCTTTTCGGCCTCGGACTGCCATCTGAGATACCATTCCATCTGGTGGTCTATCAGGGCTGAAAAACACTCCGGGCTCTTCCTGGCGGTCTCCTCCCTGAGGTCCTTGAGCCCGTAGAGCTGCAGCTCAGACGTTGGAATGTAGGTCCTTCCGAGCCGGTTGTCCTCATGTATGTCCCGTATGAAGTTGATATATTGCATGGCCTTTCCGAGTGCTCTTGCATTTGGAAAGAACCTATCATTCACTCCAAGGATCCTGCACATCATAAGACCCACAACCTCAGCGGACCCGTAAACATACTCATTTACCTCCTCGACAGTATCATAATGTTTTTTCGTCAGGTCCATTTCCATCGAACAAAGGAATGCCTTTATCCATTCCTTCTCGAACTTTTTCCGCTTCGCCATTTCCACGAAGCCGTCGAGGACAAGGTCGCCGGACCTCTCACCGTCCCAGGCTTTACAGAACTTTCCGAAATATTCACAGAACTCATCCTTTTTCTGGGGAACAGCATCAACGAAATTGTCCGCTTCCCTGACGAAACTGTACAATATGAAAACGTCCTCCCGGACCTCTTTGGGGAAGAAGAGGGAGTTGTAGAAATAGGTCCTGCTCCCTCTTTTGAATATTCGATAGATCCTGTTCTCAACCATGGTCCTTCACTATCTCTTCTGTCAATATCTTCGATGATATCATCACCATTGGTACACCGATCCCGGGGTGTGTATACTGCCCGGTGTAATAGAGGGACCCGACCTTCTTCGACCTGTGCCCGGGCCTGAAGACCGCGGTCTGCCTCAATGTATGGGCAAGTCCCAGGGCGGTTCCCTTGTAGGCATTGTAGAGAGAAGAGAAATCCCTGTGCGTAACGATGCGTTTGGATATTATATGGTCCATTATCTTCTCGCCGGTAAGCTTCTCTAGGTGCCTGACGGTCCTCTGGAAGTATCTCTCCCGTACATCATCCGTATCTTCGAGCCCGGCTGCCACCGGTACCAGGAAGAAAAGGTTCTCATGATCTTCGGGTGCCACCGATGGATCGGTCTTTGAAGGACAGCTGACATAATAGGAGGGATCCTCGGGCCACGCCGGTCTGTCGAATATGGAGATGAAATGCTCGTCCCAGCTCCCGCTGAGGTAGAGATTGTGGTGCTCCAGTCCTTCGAGTCTCCGGTCAAGACCGATGTACATGAGGACGCAGGAAGGGGCGATCGCTTTCTTTTTCCAGTATCTCTCATCATAGCTTCGGTCCTTCTTCTCAAGGAATTCCATCTCTGCATGGGGGTAGTCCGCATTCATGATGACCATATCCGAACCTATCCTGCCATCCGATGTTTCGACCCCGACGGCCGATCCGTTCTCAACAATGACCCTCTTTACTTCCTCCCCGAACTTGAACTCGACTCCCAGATCAACACACAGCTTGTGGAAAGCCTTAGATAGCTCCCCCATCCCCCCCATGGGGTACCATACACCCAGATTGAAATCCACATGCGACATCAATGCATACATCGCAGGGCTGTTATATGGAGAGCCTCCCAGGAATACGATCGTATATTCCAGTATCTTCCTGAGGTCCTTGTCCTTGATGAACCTCTTTATGTATCCGTCAAGGCTGTCGAAGATATGAAGCTTGGTTCCCTCGAACATGAGTTTCCTGTTCAGGAAATCGAATATCGAGGAATACTCCTTGTAAATGAACTGGCCCATGGCAATATCGTACTGATATTTTGCCGACTCGAGGTATTCCTTCAGTTTATTCCCCGACCCGGGCTCGATGCTCTCGAATATCTCCCGGGTCCGTTCGAGGTCCGCAGGGATGATAAGTTGTCTATCAGGACCGTAGAACACCTTGTATGATGGGTCCAGCCGCTTGAGCTTATAGTAATCCGACGGGCTCTTTCCAAATTCCCTGAAAAAATCCTCGAACACCTCTGGCATTAGGTACCATGACGGGCCCATATCGAAGACGAAACCTCTGTCACGGTAGACTATCATCCTTCCACCAGGTTGGTCGTTCTTTTCAATGACCGTCACCCTGCATCCCCTCTGTGCAAGAAGTGCTGCGGCCGACATGCCGCCTATACCTGACCCTACAACGATAGCACTCTTTGACCTCATTGACATGTTAAGTGGAACGAATCATATCGATATTAAAGATTTTCATATTGATACAGAGGCGGTCCAATATATGTTCTCGACCGGTCATGGAGGGTCACTGACGTTTTCCGGGACCACCCGGCAAAGACCCTTCTCAGGTCCGCTTTCCCTTGATCGCCGCAAAGAACCTGTCGAACGCCCGGTAGGCCAGAAGAAACCATGTGAGCATCAGGATATTATAGAAGAAGTCCTCGAGCGGAATAGTGAAGAATCGGCCGTTCCACGCACCGTTACCCCCCCATATGTGATCGGGACTGTACATCACCACCGGGATGGCGGTCAGCACCATGTTGAAGATAATGAACAGACAGAAGGTAATGAGCAGATAGAGCCAATAGGTCCTTGATGATATCATTCCGGGGTCCAGATAGGGCAATATAATGGAGAGAATACCGCATAGGATAAGGACCAAACATGTATATCCCTGGTCCCGGAAGGCGGTTCCCAGAACAATGAATGTCCCTCCTATCACAAGATATGGCCAAGACCTGTAGGGGACTCTCCAATTCCTGGTGAAATTTCTCAAGGATTCGTAAGTGAACAGACAGGCATAGGGGACGGTGAAGAAGAACATTATCTCCTCTATCGGAAGTCCGAAAAGCTTGACACCGACTATGTATTCCTCGTTGAAACTCCAGTGCCCTCTGGCCGTTGCATAAGCGTCCCAGATGATGAAAGATGTCCCGACGGTAAAAAAGGAGCCGATGAACGATGGCCATCTCTTTTGGAAATTTACCTTACGGTGAAAAGACAGTAAGAACGGGAAGATGATTATGAATATGTTCAGCATCAGATAGATGTACATTCTAACCCCCCATCATGGATACCTTCGAAACATATGCCTCCATGTCGAACTTCCTCTTCAGCCCTTTATCGTTCATGTAGCGGACCTTGCCGAAGATCGGTCTTTCCGACCATGGCCTGTCATGTTTTCCGAAGCACCATGCGACACCAGCATACGAGTTCGGATCCCGGCCATCCAGGGAATATTTGTTGTTCAGGTCCAGAGCGGTACTGAATGCTTCTCTTGGGTCCTCCACCCATTCAAGGATCTTCTTGCCCCAGTACATCCTCATGTAGTTGTGCATCTTTCCCCTGACGACCATCTCCTTCTGTGCTGCATTCCAGTAAGGGTCATGGGTCCTTCCCTCTTCCAGTTCCTTCCGATCGTACGTGTATTTCCTTAGGTCCATGGAATGTGTCATGAGAGTATCAGAGGCCCATCGGGGGAGACACTCGAAGGTGTCATACCGGTCGTTGTAACTGACGAAATTGACAGCTAGCTCCCTTCTGACTATCAATTCTTCCAGAAATGCTTCGGTACCCGGGCTTCCTGCCTCGTTCGCCTCCAGAGCAAGGGTCAGGGGTGATATCTGTCCGAAATGAAGGTAGGGTGCCATGTCTGACTGGATGCCCCTGGAAGGGTCGTTCCTTTCGATACCGTACAAATCAAGCCCTGATCTCAGGAATCCCCTGAACCTCTGAAGGGCGTTATAAGTTCCTCCTTCAAGCCTATCCACCCCGTGCACCGACCGGTCGATCCAAAGTCCTTTGAGGACCGAAACACTATCTGCAAGATCGAGCCCCTCAAAGGAAAGGTCGAGGGATCCTAAAGTTGGTCTGACATTGTCCGGTGGCATCATGAAACCGTCCATGAGGGCATGTATCTTGGGCCTTAGCACGGCGGCCGAGTACCTCTCCTTTCCGCCAGTGCACCCGACGGGGACTATGACATCGCTCTCCACCTCAACAACGGTACATTCCGCCTCTCCTGCAAACCTCCTTCTCCAGTCTCTCTGATGTTTAAGATACCCTTTGTCGCATACGGCGATCCTGGCCTCCCTCGAGAGTGCCAACGCACCCTTCCATGGTTCCACCCTCCGGACCACCATCCTGGTATCGATGCGCTCAAGCTCGTTCTGGACCTCCGAAAGCCCTTCCAGCATGAACTTGAAATGTCTCTCGTTGGCTTGTGGATAGTCCTCATCGATGCCAAAGAAAACGACCAACGGCAGTTTCTGTCCGTTCGCCATAGAGACGGCGAATTGGAGGGCATGGTTATGCAGTGTCCTCTGGGAGGCCTGCATCCAGTACAGCACGAGATCCCCTTTCCCAGCTTCCCGATCGTTCAGATGAAGGACCCGTTCAGGTTGGACCTCGACCACTTCGAACCCCGGTCCGGATAGGGGTCAACGGCAATTTAACCTTTCAGGGAGCCTGTCCGAGAATTAGCTATATGAGACCCCAATCCAAGACATAGTTCCGAAATTACTATTAAGCTTCAGAACCATACAGTAATCAGATATCTGGATGGGGGAAAATACATCGCTTCTATGATCCGAATCAATCGTCGATAATACTCCAAGATCTCAACGATTAGTTACCCAAGAATCATCTCACGAGATTCATAAGTGAAGTCGTTAATGGTCCCGATATGACATCCATGGTGGAATATTATGAAGATGAGGAGAGAGGAGCACCTCCATATGCCCCATTGAAAGGTCTGCACTTTTCGACCGGCACTGCCAAAGACCTTTCAACCATCAATTACGATCGTTGTGGGTTTTCATTTCTCGGACAGGCTCCAAGGACCCCAAAAAGTAAATCCCAAATATCATCTTTGGTCCGTTGAAATGGCTTCGCCACCAAGCACATGGAGAGCGGCAGTATGCTACGACGCACCATCCATATCAAAAGTGGTCAGGGAGACCCTTGACGGACTCGAGTGGAAATACGAGAGGGACAGGACGGTCCACAGCTTCAACCGATTGTGGGTGGCCATCTCGATGCCGGCCGTCTCGTACGTCTTCCAGTTCATCGTCAGCGAACCGGTGGAGCTGGTCATCAACGTCTACGAGGAGAAAACGAGCCACGCTGCCGAACTGCATTTACTGGAACTGAAGGGGATCGACAGAAAAAATGCCCCCAAGGTGAGGAAGTTCCTCCAGAGGTTTGCCTCCTCGCTCCCGAAGAAACCGTACAGGTTCCACTGGACGGAAAGGTTTAAAGCCGGTTTTCTCAACAGGGCCCATCTGAATGCGAAGAGGGAATGGGGCAGATGGGGGGTATAATACTCCATTCTGATAGAATCATTTGGCCAGCATTGCCCTTAACCTGTCACCGGCGTTCTCCGTCTTGTTCGCAATTTCCCCCATCCGGTCGATCACCTTGAGCATATGTATTATCGATACGGGATCAAGGATCTTGTTGTCCATATTGAAAAGCTTTTTTGAGATGTCGAACTCGATGATGTCGGCCTCGTGCTCGAAACGATGTATCTCCTTTATCAAGGCCTTGGCCAAGTCCCTTTCTTTCCCACCGAAGCTTACCTTGACCAGGTCCTCCATATGTGACATGATCTTCTGATAGGCTCCGACGCATTCAATGATCTTGTCGATCAGCAGTTTCATACCTTCCGCCACATCCTTCGGTACCCGTGTTCTTTTCATTGTGAGCAGTACCGCCACATCCTCCGCATAGTCCAGAATTGAATCGGAATCATGGAGGAGAAAATGGAACTCCTGTTTGGATACCGAGAAGAATATCGACTTGGGAATATGGGCTCTGATATTCGCCTTGATCAGGTCCGCCTCGTGCTCTATCCTCTGCACCTTGGTCGAATAATGGTCGGCCTTATCGAAATCGAACTCGATGTAGGCGTATATACACTTCCTGATGTTCACGACACATTCATCTATCTTCTTGGAATGCTCCACAAGACCTTCGAACGGGCTTCTGTATATCGTGTCCACGATCGGGATCCGGATATTGTCCAGGATTGTGTCTTTCTCCATATGCTCACCCCCCTTCCTCACAGGTTCATGGCTACCACCCTGAAGATGAGGAAGAGGACAGACGTTGTAATTGCGGCAACCGGTATGGTGAATACCCAGGATATAATGATATTCCTTATCACCCTCAGATCGATAGCTGTGATCCCTCCTGCCAGGCCTACCCCAATGACGGCCCCGACGATGATCTGGGAGGTGGAAACGGGTATGCCAAGCAAAGAGCATGCCAGTACCGAAGAGGCCGCGCCAAAGGAGGCCGCGAATCCCCTGGAGGGTGTTATGTTGGTGATCTTCTTACCGATGGTGTTCATCACCCTGTAACCCCAGGTGGATACCCCGACAACGATCCCGACACCGCCGAGAATGAGTATCCATACCGGTACTGCGACATCGCAGGATATCTCGTTCTTCATGATCACCTGCGATATGGCGGCGATAGGTCCGACCGCGTTCGCCACATCGTTCGCTCCGTGGGCGAAGGCCACATAACAGGCGGTCAGTATGAGGAGACCCCCGAACATGGACTCCACTTTATCCACACTTTTCAGCTTTTTGTATCTTTTGGACCTCTTGAAATAAATGCCCCCCAGGTAACCCAGGACCACTGAAATGATACCTATCAACAATACCCGCAGCCAGGAGTTGGCAAAGACCGCATCGACCACGGTCAAAGGTAAAACATTTTCGAGAGTGTCCCTGAGGTTCTTCAATCCTCCCGATATGCCCGTCATGATGAGTATGAAAAATACAAGGGCTACGAAGAACGTGATGAGGGTCTGTGCCCTCTCCTCCGGGTTGTTGGCGTTGAAAATGACCCTTCTTATGAACAGGAAGATGAAAAATGACAGGAAGCCCCCAAGGATAGGTGATAGGACCCATCCCAGAGATATCTCGGCGAGGGTACTACCGCTTATTGCTTTGAGCGGTATATCTCCGAGAATGACAGCCGTTATTCCGAATCCCGCTACCGCTCCGACAATGGATTGGCTTGTTGATATGGGGAGGGATTTGTAGGTTGCAAGTGTTACCCAGAGGGATGCTGCAAGCAGGACCGCGATCATTCCCGCCACGAAGATATACAGACCATTCCCACCTGCGGAAAAATTCTCATCCTGAAAGAAATCAGGATTCACGATGCCTCCTTTCAAGGTCGAGGTCACATGTGCTCCCAGAAGAAAAGCACCCAGGAATTCAAAGATCGCGGCAATGATTATGATCTTATTGAGGGAGAGCCTACCGGAACCGAAGACGGTCCCCATGGAGTTGGAGACATCATTTGCACCGATGGTCCACGCCATGTAGAATCCCAATATGATGGTGACGACCAGTATGACCAATCCCCCGGTTGTCAAGCCTAGCATATCGTTCCACCTGCTCTCGATTACAGAAACTGCTCCCTCTGACATGGCATGGGAAACGGATGCACCTCTTTTTTAGGCCCCCAAAACCCCTTGCCGGATTACCGCTCCGATGATAGATAAAACATTCGTTTTTGTTCGCATGTCACATATCCATATCGGGCATATCTGGCATCTGGAGCTGCTTCATGAGCTTCTTCCTCATCCTCCTGTTCGATGTCAGACCCTTGACAGCCTTCTGCGACATGTTGTAGTATTTTAAAAGAGAACGTACCTCCTTCTGGTCCACACCCGCACCCCTGGCGATCCTTCGGACCCTGGAGGATTTGATGTCCTTCGGGTTCTCCAGCTCGAACCTTGTCATGGAGTCCATGATGACCTTGAACCTTCTGAGACGTGCCTGGGTCTCCCTGGGGTCCTGTTGCTCCATGGCACCTTTTGGCATTCCCCCAAAACCCTGAGGAAGAAGGTTCATGAGCCGGTCCAGTGGGCCCATCTTGGTGAGCATCTCCATCTGCTCTCTCATGTCGATGAGCGTGAACTTACCGCTCATCATCTTCCGCGCCACAGCTTCGGCGTCACCCTCTGCCATGGATTCCTGGGCCTTCTCGAGCAGCGTCTGAAGGTCGCCCATACCAAGAAGGCGGGATATGAACCTTGGAGGCTCGAACTTCTCGATGTCGTCTATATGCTCTCCCACTCCGATGAACGTCACCGGAGCTTTAGTGATTGAGACCGCGGATAGGGCGCCACCCCCCTTCGCCGTCCCGTCCAGTTTGGTGATTATCACACCGGTCACCTGGACGGCATCATGGAAGGCCTGTGCCTGAGGACCTGCTTGTTGCCCCACCGAAGCATCGAGGACAAGGAATCGTTCATCTGCTCCGGAGGCCTTGTTTATCCTTTTCATTTCCATGATAAGGTCGTCCTCGAGGGAGTGCCGACCGGCCGTATCTATGATGATGATGTCCGAATCGGCAAACTCCTTCATTCCGTTCTTCACAACTGCCACGCCGTTGGTGGCCTTGGGGTTGCCGTAGACCGGGATATTGATGCTGACTGCCAGCTGTTTCAACTGGTCGTATGCGGCGGGTCTGTGAACGTCCGCCGCAATGAGGCCGACCTTCAAACCCCTCTTCTGGAAGAACTTTGCAAGTTTGGCGGTCGTTGTGGTCTTTCCCTGCCCGTAAAGACCCACCATCATGATCACATGCTTCTTGAGCTGGACATCACGCCCCTCTCCCAATATCTTGACGAGTTCATCATAGATGATCCGGATAACGTGTTCTCTGGAGCTCATGCCGGCTGCTGGCTTCTCCTCCAGGGACCTCCTCTCCACCTCCTTTGTTATCTGGAGTACGAGCTTCACATTGATATCCGCCTGCAGAAGGGCCCTCTGGATGTCCCGGACGACCTCCTTTATTATGTCCTTGTCAATGTTGGAGGCATTGGCTATCTTCTTCAGGGTCCCCCTCAGGGAGGTCGCGAGATTATCCAGTACGATCGGTCATCACC
>JAFGLL010000118.1 GCA_016928095.1 Thermoplasmatota archaeon | reverse complement strand
GACATGTTGTATCCGGAATCCACCATCTCCATGAAGCCTTCGTAACTGTGGTGGACAACGAGCTCCCGGGCCTCCTTGTAGGTCAACCGTTCCTGTTCGGAGAACCTGTCAATCACATCATCCATGGTCCCCGGCATGGCCTCCCACAGCCAATCATAGGTGTCCTCTGGGATGGGAGGGGAGGGAAGCGTTTCGATGACGGCCACGTAATGCTCCCGGTATTCCTCGACCACCTCCCTCGTTATCGTCGGAAGGGAGCCGAGATCGACGACGGAAATGAAATCCTCCAGTGTCGCGTTGGCGCTGACGGAGTATACCGAGACCGAAGCTCCGTCGAACTCGTAATGTGCGATCTCCTCGACCTCTTTGGAGGCGCTATTGGTGCCTCCCATGGTGCCTGAACCCTCATCGTACCCTTTCTGGCCGTCACCCGGGTCCATCGCGTATGTCCTAGCGACGTACATCGTCAATGTACCCAGCGGGGTTGAGACAGCCGATGTTCCCAGGTCCTGAAGTGACCTGCCGGTCCTTTCAGCGAACCTGCCCGAGGTCTTTCGGATATCCTGTTCCCTGCTTTCTCTTTTGATATCTCCGTAACCGTACCTTTCGAGGAAATCCGTGTCGTTCCCTTTTTCCATGTTCACTTCGATGGGAGCCTGCCTGAATGGGACAAGGACCGTCAGGTTCTCCCGGGGGTCCAGGGAGAAAATGGAAAGGAAAAGGTCTATCCTCTGGTGGGTGGAGTTGAGCAGCTCCACGTTGGCGAGCTGTCTGGATTCGAAGGTCGTTCCGTAAAGGTCCATTGCCCCCTCATCGCCCTGGACGTAGGTATATACCGGCATGCCGTCCCCTGCGACAGGTGGGGCCATCTGAACAATGATCATGAAGATCACGAGGAGCAAAGAGGCACTTCGTATGTCCTTTTTCATTTTCCCCCTCCTTATATCAAGGGTGGATCGGCAGTATCAATATTATCCTCTCATGAATATAAATTAGATGGAAAGAGGATGGAACTGGAACATGACCCGATCATTCCTCTTCTCCCTCGGCGGACCCGTCCTCCCCTTCCTCATCCGTGGGCGGCTCGCCGTTGGCTGCGGGATGTCCTTTCCTTAGAAGAATTAGGAGCAGAACGACCATGATGGCAACGAGGATCGCCAGGATGATTATTACAGCAACATATCCCGTTGTGCTTTTTTCATCCTTCGTGTCATCATCCTCGCTTCCCGATATTATCTTCACGTTGAAGTTGATATGGGAGGCCTCCCTGCCATCCGTTACGGATATGTTCACAACATGATCTCCGATATCGCTTTCACCGGGTGTCCATAAAATAAGACCCGAGCTGGATATCATCATCCCTCCCGGTCCTTTTGCGATCTCGAACAGCAGTATATCGCCGTCCTCGTCGCTTACCACGACCTGGACCGAAAGGGTCTTACCGATCTCTATCTCCATATCCGCCACCTCAGAGATGACCGGTGGATGGTTCTCAGGCACGATGATCGGCAACCTCTCGTTCACGATGATGACGAACTCCCGATGGATCCAAACGCTGCCATCGTTCGCGGATATATTGACCGTGTAATTACCGAGGGACGCGTTATACCAAAGAATGGTCCCCGCTCTCGAATGGATCGTGATGTTCGAGGCCGGATCGGATGTAATGTTGTAATACACAATGTCTCCAAGATCGGGATCCTCTGCCAGAACATTCAGGCTCACCATGTCCCCCTGTGTGATGTTCTGTTCATCGGGGAATTCCAGAAAGTAGGGTATATCGTTCATATTCTTGACCTCGAGTATGAAACCGATCTCATCCGATGCACCCTCTAGGTCCGTGACCTTCAACCGAACCCAGCTTAACCCGACATCGTCGTTGGTGGGCGTTCCTTTGATCTGGTACCTTGTGAATAAGATCCAAGAAGGAGCGCTCTCAAGGGTCCATGTCATTATATCGTTAAGGTCCTCGTCCTTGGCGGTCAGGTCCAGGACATAGGGCTTGTCCTCGAAGGCGATGGTAACTGGTTCGATCGTTATAATGGGAGCATCGTTTGCAGATTCCACGGTGAGCGTGAAGTTCGTGAAACTAAAATCCATCTCCTCATCATATACTGATACATTTACCCAGTACTGACCAATATGGTAGTTCAAGGGCAGACCGTGAAGATGGTTCCCTTTGAACTCGAGCCACTTTGCATCCGTTTCCATCCGCCAGGTCAGCTCGGTGAGGTGGGGGTCGATATCATTCGCAAAATAATACACACTGTAAGGCTCGTCCTCCATGATGGAAGTGATATCTTTTATAGTGATCTGTGGCGGGTCGTTGACATTTACCACCTCGAGATCGAAATTCACCTCTCCCACCTCACCCACGAGGTCTTCCACGGAAAGGTTCAGGAAGTAGAAACCTACATCATCGTTCCCGGGTGTACCCGACAGCGTCCGTGAGACAGGATCATGGCTTATCCATGGAACGCTTTTATTATCAAATTCCAGGTCCAAAATGGAATTTATCGAGGGGTATGATGAATATTCGATCTTGTATCGGATAATATATTTCTGGTCTTCCAGGGCATGGTCCGTTTTCTCGAGTATGATCACCGGGGGGTGGTAGAGCTGATAGAGCCAGGGATAGGTTCGGTCTTCGATCATCCCCCATGAATTGACGAAATCCCATTCCTCGTTCAAGAAGGTCCTCTCTTTCTTCATCTCGATCGTGGTGTTGGCGGAATATCCGGAAAAAGTACCTCTTACGACCCCCCTGTCGTAGGGGAACACATCCTTATCGTAAAAACAATCCGAGATGGACCCCATGTTGTTCCCGACAATTCCCCCTATCTCGGTGGAGACCACACTGCTGACCGAGGTCACCGCATAGGAATCTGAAATGGAGGCTACCCCTTCTCCATAGTTCTGGCCCACCAATCCTCCCATATCATTGTGACCGGGAGCCTGGGTATAGAAGATGGACCCGATAGCATATGACTCGGAGACACTGCCATCGTTGTATCCAACCAATCCCCCGATATCCCCCGCATCCTGGGACTCGTTGATGGAAACGATGCTGTTGGAATAGGTATATAGGACGGTTCCGCTGTTGTAGCCGATCAAGCCCCCGACCCTTTCAGGTTGGTATTTGACATTATTACCGGTCCCTGCATCTCTTGATATGTTGCTGCCGGAATATACCTTTGAAATGAAGCCTCCCAGATTTTCCCCGATGAATCCCCCTATCCTGTAGAACCTGTTGTTCGCAAGGCTTCCCGTCAGATCACAGGTGATATCTCCTTCGGAAAAGGCCCACTCCACCTCGGAATTGTAATTGTATCCGATGAGCCCCCCCACCGAATGGACCCCATCGGCAGAAGTGGGAGATACCGAGATATCTATGGTTACGGTCGAGTATCCATAGCTGATCTTCTTGTTATTGTGGCCGACAAGCCCTCCGATATTGTACACATTACCGCTCCCATCTATGCTGATAGACCCGGTAGAGTAGCTGTTGGAAAGTGTACCAAGATTGTTCTGCCCTATGAGACCTCCGACCAATTGGGTCAATTGGCCCAACAGAGATATCTCGATACTACCGGTTGCATATGTCCTGTCAACGACCCCCTGGTTGCAGTAGCCTATAAGCCCTCCGGTGTTGTGGAGATAACCCGTAACGATGACGGAGATATCGCTCTTCGAATAGCACTCGGTCATCTGTCCCCTGTAGAATTCCCCGATGAGGCCACCGATATAATCGCAGTTTCCACTGGAAACGGATACATCGACCGGACCTGTGCTGTATGACCCCGATAACGGGACGGAGCTGAAGGCGCCTATGAGACCTGCGATCTGACCAGCGTAGGTCTGAGCTGAGATGGAGATCGAGACTGTCGAATATGAACCGCTGACCTGTCCTGAGCTGTATCCGGAGAGACCACCGATATATTGGCTGTTACCTGAGATCAGGATCATTCCTCCTGAATGGCACAAGGATAGCTGTCCAGTATTGTAACCTGTCAACCCTCCGAGATTAGTGACGGTGATGACACTGGTCGAGCTGTAGTACACATTGACGAATCCCGTCCAATAGCCTTTGATAACAGACCCAGGGTTGTAACCGATGAGGCCCCCGATATAGTTGCATGAGATTGAAGAGATGCCCTCGATCTCGATATTCGATTCACTACTGCAGTTCTCCACTTCTCCTTCATTCCTCCCTATCAATCCGGCAACCTGTTGTATGTAATCCCATCCTTTGGCCTCCATGGAGCCCGATGATCGGGAATTCCGTACCGTCCCGGTACTGTGGCCGATCATGCCCCCTAAATAGTACATATCAGAAGAACCGGAACCCGCAAACACAAGGTCGCCAGTGGACCTGCAGTTGTCGACCTTCAGGGTCTCCATGTGACCGATGAGGCCTCCTATCTGGAACATATTGCCTGGTCCATTCAAGGTCAGATCGACATCCGAGGTGCAGTTCGATATTGCATTCCCCTGCCCTTTCGCATATCCGGTCAGACCGGCTATGTTGTAGTATGTCCCGGTCACCTTACCGGAAACCGTGCAGTTCTCTATTCTCGGATCGTATGCCCTCCCGCAAAGAACACCCACATTCTGCTGTCCAGTTATACCCGTCGCCCCGATATCGATGTGATGCACCCATGCACCGTTCATAACTGCAAATAATCCCACATCACCGTACCCGGTTCGGTCTATCCAAAGCGCATTGATATTGAACCCTTTTCCGTCAAGGCTCCCCTTGAAGGAAAAGTCACTGTTTCCCATGGGTAGGAATCCCTTACCGCCATTCCAGTTCCGGGTCTCTGACGCATCGATATCATTGATCAGCATAAAGTGCTCTGTAAGGTTGCTGCTGATGTTCTGCAGCTCTGAGATGGTCGATATCTGATACGGGTCATCTATCGTTCCGTTCCCCCCTGCAAACGAGGTTCTTGAAGGAGAAAGCTCTGACCTTACCGCGCTCTCTATTCCATTAGTTTGCCCTGATGCGATGGCGGTGGAAGAGGAAAGCAGGGCCAGTAGGACCGCCAATAACAGAACTTCAGAATTCATGGGACCCCCTATTAAATATCAATTTCTGATTATTTATAACTATTCAATCCTCTTCAGGGACCCCTCCGAGCATGGCCGGATCCGATCCAAATTCCGAACGATATGGCCATTATGTTTTCAAATATCTTATAATTTTACATATTATTATATTAATATTGTAATATTGTAATATTGAATTAAATATAAAAACACATTTCAATAATATTACTACGTAATAAAAACCCATGCGATCATCCGACTGTTCGAAAGTTTTAACTACTCATAACAATCATTACATTTTATGTCAGCAGTTTGGAATAGGAGGGTTATGTTTGGTATTGTTATTGGGTTCACACTTGTGCTTTCCTCTACCTTCTTGGTATTCTCCTCGACCGGGACAACACTTGAAAGGGTGGATGGCCAGGAATGGGATTTCGATGGATGCATGGATGAAGATGGCATCGTGCATATCATCCATTCCACACAGGAAGGTCTCATGTTCTCGGACTATCATGGAGGGATGATCGAGAATTCCCGTTTGATCACGGATGAGGATGCCGAACAGGCTGCCATGATATTCACCCAGGACAGGTTCTTTCTCATTGCATATATCGTCGAGGGAGATTTCTTCAGCACCGCACTTCGGATGATCCGTTATGATGGTAGCAATGTTGTGGATAAATGGACCATCCTCGAGGACGCCTCTTATCACAACCCTTCCCTATCCTATTTCGGAGGATCCCTGTATCTTGCTATCGAACAGGGCGGGTCGGCAGGGGAATCGGTGGGTTTCTCGAGTGATATAGCCATTCTCAACAGCCCTGACAACGGAGATACCTGGAGTGAACCTCTGGTCCTCTTCCAGAGCGATCTGAACGAAATGATGCCCTCTCTCGCAGTTTTCGGCGGCAGATTGTTCGTATCCTTCCTTCAAACCCAGGGAGAGGAGGTGACCCACCAGGGAAATGCCTGGGAAGCCGAAGATGACGCTATCCTGATAAGTTCCTCTGCTGACGGTTCTGTATGGACCGAACCCTACAGGGCGTCCTATGATATAGCATCGATAGAAGACCCGGCCATAATTGATTACAAGGACAGACTCGCTCTGGTATGGGCGACGAACATCGGAGATCATGGGATAGAGAACACCGAAAGCATTGCCGCATGCTTGTTTGATGGGTACATCTGGAGCGATCAGATAATATTCCAAACGCAGCATCCGATAGATCTTGTATCGCTCTTGATATCGTACACGGACCATCTGATAGAGGATGGTCAGAACATTCCGGCCTATCTTGAGGAATTCTCCCAACTGGAAAAGACAAAGAGGGATCCGAACTTCGAGATCAGCGACCAGGAGTGGAAGGTAGTATCAAGCACCACCAAGGAGATATTCAGGAAGAACGTAACGATCAGCAACACCGGGAACTCCCTGCTGGTCGGCCATGTCGAGGTTCCGAAGAGTACGGATAACATCGTCGTTTCCTCCTCGATATACGAGTTCGATCTGGACCCGGGGGAGAAAATGACCCTGAACCTGCAGGTGGAAGCGGATTATCCGGGAAATTACGATCTAACGGTCTTCTTCAGGACCAATGATGCAGAGAATCGGGTCGTTCCATACTTTATAACCGTCAGTATAGAGGGCCAGATAGAGGATTTCTTCTCGAACTTCCCGGTGATCGAACCGGACGACGATGATATTGATGATGATGTGGATGATGACGACGAGACGGATTCGGACGGCGACGGTATGCCCGATCTGTGGGAGGATGATCACGGATTGAACAGGACCGACCCGGCCGACGCTGCCAGCGACCTTGACAACGATGGTGCCACCAATCTCGAGGAGTTCAACGCCGGAACCGACCCCAATGACCCGAACGACGTACCGGGGGATGATGATGATATCGACGATGATGTCGTGGATGATGATGCACATGATGAAAAGAAACTGGGCTGGTCCATGATCCTGATCATAACCGTCATTGTGCTTATTGTAATACTGATCGTTGTTGTTTTGGTCGTCAGGAGATTGAACTCCATAAAGGAGGGGGATCTGAGTGCGGAGATGGCAATATTCTTCGTGCTTCTCCTGCTCGTTTCCGCGATGGCTCCGCTCACATCGAATGCCCAGGAGGCTGAGGTTACGAAGTTGATCGATGAGGAGATAGGGGATTTCGCAAAGAGCAGGCTCAACATCACGGAACCCCTCGAAGTAACTTCCTCCATAAGAATAGGGACAAGGTTCGAGACCGAGTCACTGGACATAAACTCGCAATTCACCATCGTCTCCCAGGTCTTCGAGATAGGGGGGAAGATCATTGACGGTATCTACTTTCACGCCATGAAACCCTCACCCGGAGAAGTTCCGATCGATGTGTCGGTAAGGGACCTCGGGACGAACAAGATCATCGGAAGGGGGAGGGTGATGATCAGCGGCGACATGAAGGAATACCTCGTGGAATTCGACAACAAGGAGAACATCGAAACCTGCGAGGTGGAACTCTCCACCAGGCAGATATTCACACCTGATGAGAAGCTCGAGGTGTGGATCGGCTGCATCGTAAACTCGGGGGTGAACGTTTCCCAGGTGTTCAAATATTCCCAGAGATTCCCACTCCAGATCGGGAAGATCACTCAGATGGACCGCTACAATACCGACACCATCGCACTGGGGGCAAGGTATCTTGACCCCAAGGTGTTCATCATGGATTTCCAGATGGACAAGAAAGCGCTCCTGCTCGATAAGGAGAACGATCTTATCAACGGCTCATTCGTAATCGGAAATGATCTGGAGCAGGGTATCCCGGTCAGGATCAGACTGGTCTGTTACGACGCTATGGGGAACGAATATCCCATTGCCAACCAGTTCCTGGACCTCGAAGCGAGGAACCTCTCCGGACAGCTGATCTTCGAAGTGCCCCAAAACCTTGGGTTCACCGAGGGAAGGCATGTGATAGTGGCCGGTATATATTATCAGGACCAGCTGATATTCAGGTTCGGTGATGAATCATACGAGATGTACAGAACGGCGTTCCTTGTCTCGTACAGACGAATAAAGGATGTCTCGGTACTTCCCACCGACCGCATCCGACCGGGAGGCCATATCAATTTTGTCGTTTTAAAGATCGATAATATCGAAAGGGAGGTAAGCGACGCAGAGGTGGCAGAGATAAAGGACAAGCTCAGGGACGTTGCTGAAGAATACGCACTATCCTACACATGGACGGAGATCACGGACATATCGGATTTCATTCGGATGATGGAGGAGAATGCGGAGGATGTAGCTCTGATCAATACCCATGGTTCACTTCTTCCTCTTCCGGAGATGTACGTGGATGAGTACACAGGAGGAAAGGATAGCGTGCTGTTGATGCATTTCAACGAGTACAATGATAAACCTGAGGACAGCTCCTCCCTGGGCAATTTCATCGAGGATTTCCCCAAATCCAGAAAACCCAACAACGCCTTCTGGATACAGAACCAGGGCCCCAGAGGCATGGACGGATCAAGATACCTGCCGTTCTTCATCAACGGTCTTGCAGAGCTTCCCGCGGACATAGGGAGCAACCCCCAATATATGGCAAGCGGATTCGAGTTCACAATGAACCTCAAGATAATGGACCTGCCCTCAAAGAACAACTATGCCCAGATGGCGTCATTCTGGGACCTGGATACCCTGAACGAGACATACTGGTCCATGCGGCTCTGGAACGACAGGGAGGACAGCGGGGAGGTGGAGTTGGAGATCGCGCTGGAGGATTCCACTGGCTGGAAGAGCGTTTTCTTCGCTCTTCCTTACAATGAGGGGTTCAATATAGGTGAATGGATGACACTCCTCGTCTCGATAGATCGAACAGACCCGGGAAATGCTGTTAACGTCCAGCTCGTCAACAGGTTCGGTTATACCGTCGAGAATTTCAACGGCCCCCTGACCGTGGACAGCAGCATGGATGTCAGGGCCATGGACTATCTGCTCCTGGCGAACAATGACAACAACGGCTCCCTTTCATGGGGGGCAAGACCTCTTGAGGCCATCCTCTATTCGGTTGAGTATTATCTGGTCGGGTCATCGGGGACCATTGACAGTGATACGTGGGATTTCTCCTCGGATCGACCCAAACTCGATGTGGTGAGCTACTACGACCGGACCGGCCGAATATACGGTTCGATATACACCGGAGATGATGTCTACAAACCACAGTTCATGACTTCGTACAATTTCCAGGGGGACAAGTGGCTCGAGGTCAAGGGAAACAGAAAACAGGAACTTCAGGATTTCACGCTCGAGTTCCTGATGAGGATAGATAAAAATCCATCCGAGGGTGCGGTCCAGACCCTTGTATCAAGAGGACTCGAGAACAATCAGACCGGGTTCCGCGTAGAGCTGGAGGGAGATGGTGCCGACAGCAACATCATACGGTTCTCCGTCGGGAATGGTGATCGATACTTCTCTGTAGAGCACGGGGAGGCGGGGCTTTCAGCACTCTCCCTTGGGGATTGGCACAAGATATGCGTTCTCTACGATGGCTCTGACATGGTGCTGCAGATAGATGGCCAAGAGGTAGAGGTCATGGATGCCGGGACCAATATCGTCTACGACACCTCCCCGATCTACATTGGAGGCTATCCTTCATCCAACAGGTTCGTCGGAATGATCGACGAGCTGATACTATCCAAGGGCGTCGAAAACACGAACCACAATATCAAGTTCCAGAGCTGGTTAGCTGATATTTCGACGTGGATATCAAGCTCCAATTCTGTCTGGGTGAATCCGACAGGTTATCCGATGGGCTACATAGGTCTTGAGGACGTACTTCCGATATATTATGGCGACACTCTGTTCAAACAGCTTCTCGCTCCGTTGACCCACACGCCCGGAGAGTTCCTGAATCCGGGCACTGATGCGAAGAAGACACCACAGGGACAGGTACTCGATTCTGAGTTCACATCTCTCACCCTTCCCGAACAGTTCGAATATGACTTTGCATGTTCGGCGTCCAGGGAAGGGGCGATTATCTCGCTCTATTACGACATGGTCAAGGACCAGATACCTTCCGGTGCGGTCAAGTTCGGTGAGGGCGCCTTCTCTTTCTCCACCTTCTTCTCACCCGACATCACGCTGGCTCTGGCAATGCTTCGATCCCCGAACGACTACCTCCTCAACATACTCAATTACGAGCACTACAAGGGCGAGGATATCATTGTACAAACGCACCTTACCAATCCTTCCGATGATATTGAGACATATTTCGTGAACCTTACCGTGAACGATCCTTTCGGCAGGGAATACCTCGCCCATTCGAAGAACGTGACGATCCTCCCCGGGAGAGATGCCGAGGTCCACCTTCTGTTCCAACCGAAGAAATCGACATACCCCAAAGGGACCTACCGGATGTTCCTATCGGTGGAGAGAGAAAGCGACGGTATGATACTTGATATCTGGGGGGACGATCAGGACGAATCCTTGGACCTTGTGGTCAATCTGATAGATGATATCGAGATCGAAGTACTGGACCACTCAAAGGAGATCTCTCACAATGGTACTCTCAAGATACCTGTCAGGGTGATCAATCATGGAGCTCTTCCTTCCTATGTGAATGTGGAGCTCTCGATACTGTCCCCCTCCGGAGGTGTGTTCGACGTCACCCTTGACGACAGGATAATGGTGGCTTCACACAAGAGCCAGATCGTTGACCTTGAGTGGGATCCCGCCAAAGCGGTGGAGGAGCAGAACAGGGACAATCTCGTTACCGACCTCCCCTTCGGAGAATACAAGGTGCTCGTGGCGATGTATGACGCGGAAAGCGTCCTGTATACGAGCAGTATCATCAATCAGAAGACCAAGGAGACCGAGAAATTGGTATTTTCGACTGACCACATGGAGCACATGAAGGACGCAAAGGATGAGGGTAACGGATGGTCGATCGAGCCCCAGAGACCTCCGGTTCCCGGTTATCTCTGCAAGAGCCTCAACTCCACGGATATGGAAGATGACGACTACATAGCCCAGTTCCACCTGATGGTCAATGACAATACCGGATACAATGATCTGGTCGCAAACGTTTCGGTATGGTTTGGAGATGAGCCGGTCGCTTACAGGCAGATATATCGTCACGATTTCATCAATCCCAACACTTATCAGTTCTTTAACGTGGACTTCTCTACCATTGGAAGAAGGAACCAGGCTCTCAGCTTCAGGACATTCTGGTACGCGAACAGTTACATCAAACAGGACCGTGTGGAGGTCATTCCCCATGGATCGATGGAGAGTATGGAGAACATCGAGTTGAGGACAAAACCTCTGGATTTCGAATATACCAGCTTCTCGATCCTCGCCGAGACCCAGATAACCGCGTTCCTCACGAAGGAAGGCGATCATTATGTGTCGGCAGAACTGTTCTACGAAGTGGGGGACCAGAAGGGGTCCTTTGACATACCCAAGACGGACCAATGCTACTCGTTCACACTCTATCATTACCCGAAGGATACCATCAGGATAACCACTGCGGGTCTTGGGGGAGGCAAGGACCTAAGACTCTCCGCCGTGAGAACCCTCGAGACCTACATCATCCAGAAAAAAGGCAGGAAACTTATCGATGTCGAGCATGGCTATACCAACGATGTGGTCGATATAACGCTCACGGAAAGCACATCCGATCTCAGGATAAAGGACACATTGACGCTCGAGGACCTTTCCGTCTACAATTACACCTCGGGTGTCTCGGCTGGGTTCGATGATGAATTCTCGAGACCATATGTAGAATTCAATAATTCAGAGGACTGGGCGGAGTTCGAGGTGGACATCCCCCAGTCGAAAGCACAGAGGCTCACCATCGAAGCCTTCGAGCCAGAGGGTCATCAGGTGGTGCTGAAATGTATCATCAACACTACCAGAGCAGAACTGGAAGTGACCTTTGCCTTCCTGGGTGAGAGCGGGATGTGGGTGACCAATTCCACCAATGTGGAGCTGTCGAGCGGCCATTACTCCTTCAGGGTCAGCCAGCAGAGGGATGGGTATCATGCAAGGATGTATCCCGAGATCTTCGTGTCACCTCTCCCGGTCTTCGATCACGGAGAGAATGCGAACCCGAAGGTCAAGGAGGCAGGCAATTCCATCGAGGTCTGTATACTGGGTCTTGGATTCAACATCGATCTCAGTTTCATTCCCAAGATCCCCGACATCCCGATACCGGGTCTCGAGGTTCCAAAGCTGAACATCGGTGATACACTCCAGCTGAAAGTGGTGAACCTGAACTACACCGATGTCGAAAAGATGGAGATCGGCGAGTCCTACTACCTCATGATCAGGGTGGAATATACCCATGAATCAAAGGGCAATAGCAAGCAGGTGAACGAGACACATTCCTCCGGTCTGAAATACAACTGGAAGAAGATGAACGACCGGCCGGGTATCGAATCGATCACCTTCATCGTCGGGGTCCAGCTGAAGTTCGTT
>JAFGLL010000117.1 GCA_016928095.1 Thermoplasmatota archaeon | reverse complement strand
TAATAAAAAGATGTGAAAGGGCTAGAGAAAGAACAAATCAGAGGGGATGGGATGCACTCTGCATTCTTCTAACCCTTTCCGGGCGATCAACGACCTGAAAGAGGGATTTTCATTGGTCGAAGCCCAACTTTCGGTCGGGAAATACAAAGTATATTTATAAATATATAAAGATTTTGATGAAAAAAGGCGTTTTTCAAACACCCAGTTCATCGAAATCGGTCCTTCCCCCCCCTTTTTCTGACGGTTCCAGTCCCTTTCCACCCCGTTTTTTCCCTTCGCCCCTTCCTGCGTTTCTCCTCCGCCTCTTTTTCCACCAGATATCGGTACGTATCCCGACCCCTGGACAGGGCCGTCAGGATACCGCCCACCATCATTATCCCCACGGTCAGCTCGAGAGGAACAAGGCGGATCCCCAGAAGGTCTATCCAGAGACCTTTGACCCCCCATCCTCCCATCACAAGGAACTGGAAGATAGTGGCGAACAGGAGCAGGACCATCCTGTCCGCCCTCCCCATGACGCCGGAATAATTGCGGCCGCACCCAAGGGCCTGGGCCTGGGTGCCCATGTAGGATGACATGAGGACGAAGGCGACGGATATCAGGCCGAAGGTGGTGTTGCAGTAGGGAGAGAAGGCGATGCCGACCATGATCGCGATATCCGACAGCCGGTCGAAGGTGTGGTCAAGGAAATCCCCGACCATGGTCTCCCTTCCCATGTACCTTGCGATCCTTCCGTCAAGGGTGTCGGCTATCGAGTTGAAACCTATGAACACCAGTGCCAGGAGTATCATCCACGGATATTTTCCGTATGGTCCGTCCCATACCCAGTGGCCAGATGAGGCATAGAGCACCCCGGCGACAACGGCAAAAACGAAAGATAACAGCGAGAATACATCGGGATGGACCATGCCGAACAGCCTGGTAAGGGGGTCGAAGAAAAGGTCAAGCTTCTTTCTGTACTTCTCTAACACCATTCGGCGAACACCTCTAACCAGTCGACTCTACCGGGTCTATAATCCGCCAATTCGTTTAATCTTTTGCGTCGGTATGCACGAAGAACTCGCATGACATCGTCCGCCAATTCAACGACCGTTCTTGCGGTCGCGTCGATCTCGAACACGACCCCGCACCCACGGGGAAGCTCCGTCCACGGTCTACATGCCAGCCTCCGGGTCTCGAGCCCCATGGCCTCGACAAGCACCACGGACACCGCTTCGGCCTCCACGTTCTCCCGGACCTTTTCCGGAGCATATCCCCTCCCCATAAGCCTGAGCTTGAGATCCTCCGGGTGCAGTCTCAGGACCAGACAGGTGTCCGATGGGGAGAGGTAGGAAAGATGACCATCCAGCACGATATCGCCCTGCCCCCCTAGATCCATTTTCTCCAGTTCACTCATGAGCCGTCCAGTGTCGACCAGGACCTCATCCGATCCTTTCGACCCCCCCTCGGGGAGCCCCTTCTCGATGATCATGTCCAGCAGGTTGCGGCAGGTGAGCCCCCTAATTTCGAGTTCTCTGCAGAGGGAGGTCTTGCCGACCCCCGGGGTCCCGGAAACCGCGATGAGCATACGGGTAAATGGTCTTGTGTTCGAATAATTTTTCCCCTTTTTACACCTTACAAAGTCAATGTTCCATGCACCAGAAGAGATAATAACACCCTATTTTCTTGTCTTGTGTGGGAAAATTTTAAAATGCCCCCACAGGTTGTTACCCAGCAGAACAAGGCAGAGGCTCCTAAATGTCAGGGAGGAGGAATACCTGGAGGACCCCTTCATTGGTCCTGTTTCTGGTGCTCGTTCTAGTATGTCCCTTGAACATATCTGGAGGGGGGCCGACGAGGTCTTCCGGTACGGATATCGCCGTCATGGGCATAACCTCCCACACGGACGGGTCGAAGGTGGGGATGGAACAGCAGACGGTCACGGCCCTTGTAAGGAACGAAGGGACCGATGCCTTCTCCCCTCATGTGAACGCCACTCTTGAGGTCTACTATCCTGTCGACGGACCCGGGGCGGCGATGGTGTTCAGCAACACCACCTATCTGGGGGCCGTCCTCACGACCCCCGGCAGCCAGACCTCGGTCATCTTCCCTGACTGGATGCCTGTTGACATGGGATATTATGCCATAAATGTCAGCGTCGATGCGGAGGACGACCACCTCTGGAACAACTCGATCAACATCACCATAGAGGTCCTCTCGGGAAAACCGGTGGACCTCTCGATAGATGTTGTGGGCGAGGACCGGAAGGTCATCAAGGCGGGGGAATCGACCAATGATGCCCCGAACACGCCCTTCGTCTTCCGGGTCCGCAACGACGGTATCTCTGCAGATACCTTCGAAATAAATGTGGAAGGGTCATGGCTGCTGCCCGGATGGGTCAACACCACGGGTGTTGTTCAACCCGGGGAGTGGTCCGCCCCACTGTTCGTGCATGCAACGGTCCCGGACAACGCCAGCGGGAGCGACTTCGATATCATTGTACTTACCGCAATTTCGACCAATGATCCGGCAGTACAGAAAAAGAGGGCCGTGGAGATCAGGACCTATTCCTCGGGTGGGGTCCTGGTCTTCGTATCGTCCAAGAACCCCATGACCGCTTACCCTGGCGGCGATCCCGTCAATTTCGATTTCATAGTAAGGAACACGGGTGGTAAAACGGACGATTTTACTCTGGAGGTGAGATCGCGTCCGTCCAACTGGATAGTCGAGCTGAGGTCCAGCCCCATTATAAGGGCGCTTGAGCCCGGTCATGAGGCTATGGCCAGGGCGAGGATACGGATCCCCCCGCTCAATTACGATACCATGGAAGAGGACAATGTCCTGAGGGGCGATACCGGAGCCATGATCATGAAGGCCAGCGGATTGAGGTATTACGCCGAGTCCACCGGAGAAGGCATCGTGGTGGTAGGCCTCGTTCATACGGTTCTCATGGAGGTGGACCCACCGAATACCACCATCAAATGGTCGCTGGATGCGGAGAAGAACGTATCGTTCGCCCTGAACGTCACATCCGTGAACAACATCCGCAACGGCAAGGGGGTCGAGATGGATGTGAACCTCTCTCTCCCCGAGGGGCCCTATGGAGTATTTTTCTATTCAATGTGGGACCCTGGCAGGTACAACGACACAGAATCGAAGAGATGGACCGCAGGGGTGGGTCCCAAGACACTGCATCTGGAATCAGGCGAGACCAGTTACGGGTCCAGGGTCGATGTCACCGCGCCTCCGTTCCCGTTCCAGGGGACGGCTGTCACAGTTGTGGAGGCCATTCCACTTCTTGGGTACCTTGCGGATGGACTTGCCCTTCCGGCAAGGGAATATGTGAAGGTGTTCGTGAAACCGGAGATACAGTTCACCGTTGAACCTCCAAGGACCGAATACTTCGAGGAGTACCGGAACGGGTCCAAAGTGGTGGATGCGGACTACAACTCCGTTCCCGATTGGCAGGAGGGCGCACCCGGCGATGTTCTCCTGCTGCCCTTCAACATCACGAACACCGGGAACACCGCGGATTTCTACGATATCTACGCCGATGCGATCCCCAGGCAGCCTGCGAGTACGCTGCCTGACGATTGGGATGTTGCCTATCAGAGGCTCACGAACGAAATGGTCCCCTTCTGGTATGACCCGCTCGGAGACCGTCATTCCACACTTGCATGGGTCGCCGTCCGGGTGCCGGATGGCGCTCCGATCGGAGAGGTCACCGAGGTTAAGATACAGGTGACCTCCATCATGTCCAGGGATAGCAGTTACCGTCTGGAACCCCTGACGATCGAAGCATCAATCGACATCTACGTGATCCAGGGTTTCGGCCTGGACCTCGAGCCAGAGGAGAGCCAGGGGTATGCCGAGCCTGACGAGACCATCGAGTACCGTCTGAACCTGACCAATGTCGGGAACGGTATGGACCAGGTTCTCTTCATACCCATGATAGATGAACTGTCGGGATGGGAGGTGGAGTTCAACGTCACGGACATCAGGATAGCACCTTTGGAGAGGTTTACGGTGACCCTCTTCGTTACCCCGTCGGGGGAGGCATCCGCCGACGATTCACTTGCCGTCCGGGTCAGGGCGCAGTCACTGATCTCCCCCTCGACATACGATGATGTCTGGATCAATACCACGGTCGAGTACGTGGGAGGCGTCGATCTCAGGCTCGTCAGCACCGAGCAGATGATCTGGCGCTACCCCGGGGAGATCGCCACCTTCAGGCTATCGCTGACCAATACCGGGAACGGTGATGACGATTTCGAAGTGGATCTGGACATCGGGGCCGAGAGGTGGGCCGGGATCATCGATTCGGGGACCGACCAGGGTCCGATGGCGGTCATGAGCATTCCGAAGGGTCAAACCAGGAACTTCATCGTCAACATCTCTCTCCCTTCCCTATTCCAGGTCAATGGCTATGAGGACCTGGAGGACTTGGATATCATTGCGGATACCAAGGTGGCGAACAACATCTCGGTATCTCCAAGGGGCGATGTCTCGGTAGTGGCCACGAAAGAGCTCGCCGTAGGAGTGTTGCAGCAATACAGGGCCGACATCGACCTTGCTTCTGGAGAGGCAAGGTCAAGGGACGTCCTTGTGGGCGAGGCTGCGGTCTTCAGGTTGGTCCTGCGGAACATCGGCAACGGGAACGACATGATAACGGCGATACACACTTCATCCACCCAATCCTTCCGCCAACTGAGCTGGACCTTCATGGACCCGGGCCCTTACGACATGGTCCCGTTCCAGGAAAAGGAGGTCGATCTGACCCTGGAGCCGGACCCTGAAGGGCTCCCGCTCTACGGGGAGCGTATATACCTTACCGTGGAGGCGGTGGCAGGGAACGGTGTCACCTATCGAAGGACCAACATCACCGGGCAGATAGTGCTATCAAGGATACTATCGGAATACCCCGAGATGGACCTCGGGACCGAGGGCGAGATAGTGTTGAGGATATGCAATATGCCGGCTCCGGGCTCGACCCCCAGGCTCGGTTTCCCCGACCAGAAGTCCTTCACGCTCTCTTCAAATATCGATACCCAGACCGTTACCGGGCAGGGATGGTATCTGCCTAACCCTTCCTTCGATGTCACGCTCATAGACCTCTACCAGATCGGTGATGTGTCCATCCCGGTCAAGGCGCCATCGGAACTGATGACCGGTTCGGAATATGCCTCCGTTGACATCGAGCTTACGGGAATGAACGGGATGTTATCCACCCACAGGACAGTGGCAAGAGCGGTCTATTTCGATGCCGCCATTGACGTTACCTCCACAAGGTTCCAGAACCTGTACGAGTCAAGGACCGGGACGGTCTATATCCGCATAGTGACATCGGGGACCCGTGGACAGGAGGTGATACCGGTCGTTGTCATGGTGGGTGGTGATGTGATAGGAAGGTTCAACGCCGGTCCGGTCACCCCTCAGGACTTCGGGAACCATGAGCAGGAGGTTATATTCCCCGTGGATTTCGAACTCCCGACATTGAAATGGTACGAGAAGGGAAAGGTGATAGAGCTCAGGGTGATAGTGGACCCCGAAGATATAGTGATAGAGAACAATATACAGGGGAGGGAGGTCTCCGAGAGCAACAATGTCCTGAGCAAGGATTTCGTTATCAAGAACTACACTCCCAACGTTGCCGTGCTGGTCCTCATCGGTCTGCTGCTCCTCTTCGCTGCCGCCGCGGGGGTCATAGGGTTCTTCTATCTCGACAGGAGGAACAGCTGGTATCTCATCCCCCTCTCAATAGGTCTATCGGGTCTGTTCTCGATGCTCTTCTATGTACCCCTGGAGGAAGCATCCTCGGGTCTGAACGTGGCAAACATTTTCGGACTTGCCATCATAGCCATCGACATATTCTTCATAATGCCGGTCATGGTCTACCTGTACACCCGTGCGGGAGACCCTTACATAGTACATCTCATAAATGTCAGGAGGGGCAGGGAGGTGATGGATGGACAGGAGGTCACCACTACTTCGTTGAAACCCCTGCTCATATCCCTGTTGGGAGGCTTGCTCATTATATTGATACCCGCATTGATATGGGTGATACCCTCCGAGATGAACCGCGGGTTGGAAGGCGTCCTGGGGGCGTTCTTCGGGTTCAACGGGACCATACCGATCTGGGTGCCAGTCCTGATCATACCAGCGTTGGCCGTGGGGCTCC
This sequence comes from Thermoplasmatota archaeon, assembly GCA_016928095.1. Lineage (GTDB taxonomy): Archaea > Thermoplasmatota > Penumbrarchaeia > Penumbrarchaeales > Penumbrarchaeaceae > JAFGLL01. Next base: position 5,970 of record JAFGLL010000117.1, on the reverse strand, counting down.
AGTTCCTTCTCCTGCAGCTGAAGAGGTCCGCTCTTACCGGGATCGAGAAGGCCTGGGATAGCCTTGATAGGTTGAGGGCCGAGATCGAGGAGGGATTGAGGTGAGCTACGATACTGCCAGGGACATGCTGGTCCGGGCAGAGCTCATGCTCGCGGACGGTTACTTCCTCAGGGCGGGCAGTATCACGAAGAAGGCGAACTCTCTCCTGGACATCACCCAGAAGATGCACAGACAGTTCATGGATAAGCTGGGGGACCTCTTGAAGAGGGTCAAGGAGATGGAGGATCGGGGGTATGACGTCTCGGAGGCAAGGTCCCTTATGGACATGGCCAGAGGAAAGGCCATGAAGAGCGATTACGTGAAGGCCCTGGAGGTGTTCGCCAGGATCGACCCCGCGCTGGACAGGGCCACATACCTCCCGTTCCCGCTTCTCAACAAGACCCTGGAGATAATATCCACCATAATGTACAGCGCCGGAAAGGTGAACTATACGGTTAGGATAGAGAACCCGACGGCCGGATCCCTCGGTGAGATCATCATCAGGCCGTTCCTCTCCGAAGGGGATTTCGAACCGGTGCCCGAACGGTATTTCGGGATCATCGGCCCCAGGGAATTCAAGGAATCCACATTCTCGCTGGTTCCCAAGGTCAAGGACTGGAGCCTCGGCATAGGTAGGGAGGTCCTCATGGGGGAGGGCGTCGTCCTCAGGACGAGGCTATCCTCCCGGGGGGGGAAGGCCAAATATTTCGTGACCATCGAGAACAATTCTGACCAGATAATCCGGGACATCAGGATATCACCCATGGCCCCTGGAGGATTGGGTTCGGAGCCGGCGAGCGGGACCATGGATCTCGTGGAGCCCTTCGCCCAGAAGACCCTCGAGTTCGACCTCTTCCCGCTGGTGCTGGAGAAGAATGACACCGTTGAGAAGGTGATCGCGGTGGAGGGGTCAGGAACGTCGGGTCTGGCACCCCCCGAAGAGGATGAAGTGGAGGAGGATTGGCTGATCGAGGATGAAGAGGAGACACCCGCGGAGCCGGACCTGGACCTTGATGGTCTGGATGAAGAGGAATTGCCAGATGGCCCCAGGGATTTCACCCCTATCGAGGAGGAGTACAACCTGATATCCATGGTACCGCTGAGATATCCCGAGAAGATAGAGCGGGAGATAGGGGACAGAAAAAAGAAGGTAACGATCCAACGATGAGATGTCAAGTTCAGGAGGAAACCAAATGAAAGGAAGAATACCGAAAAAAGAAGAGGGCGCCATTGGTATAGGGACGTTGATAATATTCATCGCCCTCATACTGGTGGCGGCCATTGCCGCAGCGGTCATCATTGGGACCGCCGAAGACCTTGAAGAAAAAGCTGAAAGTGCATCCGAAAGCGCCCAGAAACTGGTGGAATCGTCCCCCACGATAATCATAGCAGAGGGCGATATAAGTGCATCCAACACCATCTCCGTGGTTAACCTCTATATTAACCTGTACGGAGGCGAGGGGGTCGACATGAGGGATGTTGTGATACACATCCTGGCGACACCGAGCGGCGGTAACGGAGTGTCAGGGGACGTTACGCTGGATACTGTCGGGTCCGCGGATGCCGATAGTTTCGCCGTTGTGGAGATACACGACCCCCTTGGGTCATGGGACCCGACAGGAACGCCGGCAAGCTACATCCTAAGCAGGAGAGCTCAGCTCATGATCGTGATCAACCTCGGTCTCGCCGCGACCTCGCTCCCTCCGGACTCGACACTGGAGTTCACCATCGATGTGACGACGTCCGGCCACGAAACGTACGATTCCTACAGGACCCCTGCCAGCTACCCCGCCGGTGGAGTGGTGTCCCTCGAGGATTGATGGGATCTTGGAGGGCCGGTAATGGTCAAACCGAAGGATCGGTCCAGCGAAGTGGAGTTCGTACTGGAGGAGGAAGATATCGTCGATGAGGATGAGCTGGAGGTCTCTGCCTCCGCCAGGAAGACCGACGTGAGGGCTGGGGAGGTGGAGCGTTACGAGGTCAGGATCGGACCACCCATAGTATCAGGCAGGAAGGTCAAACCCCTGAGGACCCCCGAGGAGAGGGCAGAGAAGCCCAAAGAACCCGGCGGCCCCCCCACCCAGTCAGCGCCGGGCATGTTCGGCCAGCAGGGACACGAGCGGTCCCCCCTTTCCTTGGCAGGCACCCAGCAGATATACAAGATCGAGGACGATCTCAGAAGGACCCGCGACATAGTGGAAGACCTCCGACACAGCGTGACCATGATGGAGGGGGAGCTCAAGGACCTCAGGTCGGAGATGGAGAGGACATCCTATCTCCTCAGGAGCCTGGAGGGTCTAAAGAACACCATGAAGGATATGGAATCCACCGTGAGCGAGCTGTCGGGGCTCTATGATCTGATCTCCGCCAATATCAATCCTTTCGTCGAGATACCCCCGCTGGAAAGCCGGGACATCCGACGTTCCGGTGGTAAGATCAACGATGAGGTCGAGGAGATGGAGGAGGAGGGTTTCCAGAGCGTTACGGATATGTTCAGGGACGAGGAGAAGGCAGAGACCTCGGAGGGATCATCACGCGAAGCCAGCCTGGAATCGGCTGAGTGGGCCATCAGGTGGACGAAGTTCCTCATCGAACGCGTGGGCAAGGAAGGGCTGGAGAAGACGTTGGACTACTACATGGAACTGGGTTGGATCGACGAGGATACGATAGATCAGGTCCTGGAGATAGCAAGGGGGACGGTCGGTCCGAAGGTTCCTTCCGACGGGAGGAAGGTCACCTGGAGGCTGGATGCGGAGGATCATGTGAAGTCCCTGGAATACATAAGGAGGATCCGGCCCGAGAGGAAGTGAGCTTGAATGTCAGGTACTGGTGGGGCTGCGGCGGTCGCCGTTCTGCTGATAGGTCTAATGATAGGATTGACGGTTGCACAACCCTCTCTGGACCGTGCGCTTACCGATCTCAAGGATGCCAGAGAGAGCATTGCCACCGAGATAGTTGAATTGAAAAACACCGATATGGAACTGATCTCCACCTTCCATAACGATACAACCTCGGTGCTGAACCTGACCATAGGCAATTCTGGGTCCAGTGTAATGGAGCTGTCCGACCTGGATGTTCTCGTCAACGGGACATATGCAGCTTCCGGTCCGGTCGGGTACCTGTATCCCGGGCAGACGCTTACCCTGTCCGTGAAGAACGTGACGGACCTGAGGTCCGTCAAGGTCGTGGGGCCCTGGGGCATCTCGGTCATGACATCAACGATCGGGAGGGGGTAGGAGAATTGGCAGGGACATCCATATCGGAACTGATCTTCTTCATCACCGCGATATTGGTGTCCTCCGCCGTGGCGGTAACGCTGATAGAGGTCATTGACCAGTATGCCGAAGAGATATCTGACGAGGCCTCGCTGATGGAGGGCGAGATGCGGTCGCGTCTCATGATCATAAACGACCCTCTTTACGTCACGTACGACGCCAGCGACGGCAATCTGACATTCTACCTCAAGAACACGGGTACTGGTGACCTGTCAAGAGACGATATAATTGTCTCCGCCAACGGAACGACACGTGCGGGGGCCGAACTGTGGGTAACACAGTTGGGGGGCGGCTCTGTCTGGAAGCCGGGGGATGTGATCGAGGTCGTCTTTCGGGTCCCTGGCCTTGAGGAGGGGAACGACTACCACGGATGGGCATCAACATCCGGGATATCGGAGAAGGGGACCGTCAGAGGAAGCTCCCAGAGCAGCCTTGTATTCCGGATCAGGGAGGTGTGAGATGGCAATGGCCAGCAGGCAGAACCTGCTGAGGTTCGACTTTGAGAGGGACGGCCTGCATCGGCATCTGGGAGGCGGTCTTCCGAAAGGCGTCATGATGGTCATCTCCGGTTCCGTGGGAAGTGGTAAATCGGCAATAGTCCAGAGGTTGATATACGGGTTCCTTCTCCATCACCATACAATGAACGTGATCTCCACCGAGCTCACCACCAAGGGCTTCCTGAACCAGATGGAGTCCCTGGACTATCCTGTCAAGAAGAACCTGCTCGACGGACACCTCAAGTTCATACCGGTGTTCCCGCTTATCGGGAAGGCCAAGCAGAGAGCGGATTTCCTCACGAGGCTGAAATCGACCCCCGGCCTCTACGACGCGGAGGTCGTGATGATCGATACCTTCTCAGCGCTGGTGATGAACGATATAGACGAATCAAGGGCGCTTGACACCATCTCCTTCTTCAAGAAGGTGGTGGCGAAGAACAGAACTATCATCATGACCATCGATCCCGCAGAGCTCTCCGACCGGATCATGGGTCCGTTCAGGTCCGTGGCGGACATCCTGCTGGAGTTGAGGACCGAGGTGGTCGAAGGTAACGTGGAACATCTCATGTACGTCACCAGGTATTCACATGCACAGGGCCCCGTAAGCACATCCGTGGGTTTCAGGATCGAACCGAGGGCCGGATTCATAGTGGACATCACAACCGTGGCATAGCAGGTGAACAAATGGACCTTGATCAGGCAGTTGAGAAGAACCCCCATCTCAAGGAGTACATCGACTCCTTCACAGGTTCGGGGCGGGTCCGCCCCGTGTTCACTGCCAGCCTCACCGAGGACATGGCAATTCTCAAGATGGTCAATGTCATCTATCCGGTCGGGGACCCCGTCTTCATCCACGTTCACGACGATGAGGACGGCAGGCGTTACCAGGTCATAGAGCCCAGGTTGACGGACGAAGAGCAACAGAAGCTCGACAAGATCCGTGACCAGATACTAGAGCTGGCCCCGATGGACACAACGGATGATGAACCTGACCTGGAAGATAGGATAGAGAAGCTGTTTCGGAAGGTCACCTATCCCAACGAGCTCAGACAGTCGATATTCGACAAGCTGAGGGGTAGGAAGGTCCCGATCTCCGGCGTTCAGGAGAAGAGGATGCTGTACGCGCTCAAGAGGGACCTTGTGAGGGGCGGACTGATCGAGCCGCTGCTCCGGGACCCGTATCTCGAGGACATACATGCCGTTGGCCTGAGGAACATCTCCGTGGTCCACAAGGTCTTCGGGATGGTCAGGACCAACCTCAAGTTCAGGTCCGAGAGGGAGCTTGACCTGTACGTCAGGGGGACTGCCGAGAGGATGGGGCGGCCAGTGACGGATTCCAGACCTATCGTTGACGGGGCGCTTCCCGATGGCTCCAGGATGAACATTATCTATTCAGAGGACGTTTCCAAGGGTGGCGCCAGCTTCACCATCAGGAAGTTCTTCGAGAAACCTCCGACCATGCCCCAGCTGGTGAAGTGGGGGTCGTTCTCCTCCAAGATGGCGGCATATCTCTGGCTCTGCATCGAGTACGGCATGTCCATCTTCGTCTCGGGGGAGACCGCATCAGGGAAGACCACGACGTTGAATGCAATGGTGTCGTTCATAAATTTCCGGAAGAAGGTGTACTCCGCGGAGGATACCCCCGAGGTGGTGGTCCCCCATGAGGTCTGGCAGAGATTGATCACCAGGGAGACCGTCTTCGACGAGGCAAAGGTGGAGCTGTTCGACCTGGTGAAGACCGCTCTTCGGTCGAGACCCGATTACATAATAGTCGGGGAGGTCAGGGGCAAGGAGGGTTCCGCTGCTTTCCAGGCGATGCAGACGGGCCACGCGGTGCTCTCGACCTTCCACGCATCGTCGATAGCCAAGATGATCCAGAGGTTCACCGGCGACCCCATCAACGTTCCCATAAGGTTCATAGACAACATGAACCTCGCCCTCTTCCAGGAGATCATCTACAATGAGGGAAGGATAGTCAGGAGATGCTCTGCCATCGAGGAGATCATCAAATATTCCAAGGAAAAGGGCGGCGTCCTTACAAGGACCATCTTCCAGTGGGACCCTGTCAGGGACCAGCACTACTTCACGGGGATGTACAACTCATACATACTGGAGCACAAGATAGCCCCCAAGATGGGGCTCGAGTTCAGCAAGGACAT
>JAFGLL010000116.1 GCA_016928095.1 Thermoplasmatota archaeon | reverse complement strand
CGGGAGGTTCTAACTGAATGCCTTTAAATACCCCTATGACATTTTCAATCGGCATAAGTGTGACATTTTCGACCGGCATCTACACCGGGAAGAGGTCGCAGGATGATGAAGAATGATCATTTGGGTTCCGCGCAAGCTTGGATAGAAGAGGAGTTCCAACTGGACTTCTCCATGAGATCATGATCTGATGTCGTTGAGAGATGATATCACGATCATGAGGTCCTCATGCGGATCCATAATTTCGGGTGTCAAGGACCCGCGTGCATCATTTCCCATTCGAACTCGTACTCTTCTTGTTGGTTCAGCTGCTCCTTTTCAAGCTCCAGCAGCCTGTAATGTCCCATCTCCATGGATGAGAGGTAGTTGAGGGTCTTCTTGGTTTCGTCATCGAACTCGTGTTTTCCGGCCATGTAACCGTAGAACTCGGAAGCGGCCTTCTCCGCGGCCATTGCCTGCAGTATAACCTCGGATGCCATCACCATACCCGGCTTCACATTGACCTCCGGAAGGGGGACGGGGGATCTTACCGGAAGTGTGGCATCTTTCCTGAATTTCATCCTGTAGACGGATTCCAGGAAATCCCTGTGCTTCTGCTCCTCCCCGGCCATAAAAATTAGCTTATCCGATAGATATGCGTTATCAACCTTCCCAGCAAGTCGAGTGTAGACATCTTTGCTCTCCACCTCGCTCTTGATGGCTGCCAGAAGGAGTTCCTCGAGACTGTAGTTATCCAGGTCCATTATCTCACTTCCATGGTCCTTATCATTGGGCCACCGGGGGTACTGGGGCTGGTCTTGTCATCAGTTCCTTGTCGAACTGGAACATCGCACCCGGGTGGTCACCGATCAGGTTCAGTTTGTCTATCATCTCGCTGGCGGTCGCCTCTTCCTCCACCTGCTCGTTGACGAACCACTGGAGCATGTTGAAGGTCGCATGGTCCTTCAGTTCCGTGGCAAGGTCAACGAGGTCGTAGATCCTTTTGGTGATGTATTCCTCGTGCTTGAGGGCTTCCTGGAATATCTCAAGAGGTGTTCCGAACTTGTGGGGTGGCGCCTTGATCGTATCAAGCTTCGCCATGCCGCTCGTTTCAAGGATGTAGTCATAGAACTTGCGGGCGTGGATCATCTCCTCTTTTGTCTGCATGTCCATCCAGTGGGCGATACCTTTCAGTCCCTTGAAGTCGCAGAATGCGGACATTGACTGATAGAGGTATGCCGAGTACAGTTCCTCCCTGACCTGTTCGTTCAGGGCGCTCAACATCTTATCGCTTATCATTATCATTACCTCCGCCCCCGGTTGGTTTCACGGATATTTCTAATTAACCCATGATCAGTTAGCCAAGCGGAATTCGTCCTTCCCCGCCCGGCAGAGAGGGCATACCCATGTGGCGGGCAATTCGGAAAAGGGGGTATTCGGTCCGATATCGGACCCCGGATCGCCTGCAATTGGGTCGTAAACATATCCGCACCTCTGACAGATATATTTCGAAAGGTCCTTGCTCGCAGGTCCCTTGGGCTTATCAGCCCAGCCATCGTAAGTGGGGGCGAGCTTAGAGGAGTGTCCTCCCTTGATATCCCTGTAATAGGTGTATGTCAACGGCTCACCGTCGCTGATCATCTCGGACCCCACGATCTCGCCGATGAAGATGGTGTGGGTCTCCACCTCCATGTGGTTGACGAGCTTCAGGTCCATGTATCCGATGGCATTGTCGAGTACTATTGGGGCTCCTGTCCCGCCAATCCTGTAATTGGTACCCTGGAACTTGTCGATGTCCCTGCCGGACCTGAAACCCCATGTTCCAATGAACTTCAACGGGGTATCCTTCCTCAGAACGGATATGGAGAAGACCTTGCTTTCCATGATGTAATCGTGTGTGAGATTATTCCTTGATATGGTCACGGATACCCGGGGGGGTGAGGAGGTGACCTGGTTTGCCGTGTTGATGATAAGTCCGTTCAGCCTGTCCCCCGACCTCGAGCCAACGATATACATTCCATAGGTCACCTTGAAGAGGGTTTCCCCTGACACGACACCACCTGAAAGTCCATTAGACAGGCAATATATATATATTCATTTTGAGAACATTGATATTCCATGAGGCGTGGATCGGTAAAGCTCAACTGGGACTGCCAGGCAACCTTCGTTTCAAGGCCCAACCGTTTCCTGGCCCGGGCGGTGATCGATGGAATGGAGGATAAGGGGCCTCAGGATGTCCATGTCCACGATCCGGGAAGGTTGAAGGAGGTCCTTGTTCCCGGAACCAGACTTCTGGTCAAGAAGGCTGTCGGGGAACAGAGAAAGACCGGTTGGGACCTCATCGCGGGAAGGGTAGATGGTCAATGGGTCCTTGTGAACTCATCGCTCCACAGACACATTTCCCAGGCACTGCTCCAGGATCCCGGTCTGAGCCCGTTCGGGAAGGCCATGGAGCTCAAACCCGAGGTGAGGGTGGGAAGGAGCAGGCTTGATTACAGGATGATCGATGACAGGGGACGGGAGCTTTACATAGAGGTCAAGGGATGCTCCCTAACCATTGACAAGGTCGCATTGTTCCCGGATGCCCCGACGGAAAGGGGAAGCAGGCATCTGGAGGAGTTGATGGACATTGTTGAACACGGCCACCGGGCCGGCATCCTTATCCTTGTTGTGGGACCGCATCCCGAATGCTTCTCGCCCAATTTTCGAATGGACCCATTGTTCTCTGCCACTTTTATGGAAGCTCTTGGAGCAGGGGTTGAAGCCCACCCTATATGTTACAGGATTGAAGGGGACGAGATACGCTATATCGGCCCAATCCCGTTATGCATGGATCCGCCGGATCAGAGGTAGGGGGACACCATCCGGCATATACCCTCAAGGAGGACCGTATCGAGCATGGTGAAGGGTTCTGATCGGTGGCTGTCTATATCCAGCTCCCCGACCAGACCCCCATCCCTGAAAATGGGAAGCACGATCTCAGATCTCACTTCCGGGCTGCATGACAGGTAATTTTCCTCCCTGGTGACATCCTGGACCAGGAAAAGCTTTCCGGTTTCAGCGGCCTGACCGCATATCCCCTGACCGAACCCGATGTTGGTATGTTCCGTGGGCTCTCCGGCGAAAGGACCGATCACCAGCTCCCTCTCCCTTTCGGGATCCAGAAGATAGAATCCGACCCAGTCGTAATGCTCGACGCGGTCCCTGAGAAGCCTGCAGACCGCCTCCAGTGGATCCGATCCCCTTAGGGCGGTTTCCGCTTCATCCATCAGCTCTTTCACCTTTTTTTCATCGAACGCCATGATACCACCTCATTTGAATATCGTTCCCGTCGCTTTATACCACATCACCAGGTCAAGATGTGATACGGGTATCTCTACGGTTTCCGCGAAACGTATCATTTCCTGCTCTATCTCAAGGTACCTTCTGTTGGTCATAGAGGTGGGGACCCTCTCTATCACCTCGGCCCTTGAGAGGATACGCAGTATATGTCTGTCAAGGATGGTCATCCTTTCACCCAGCCCGATATTCCTCAGGAAATGGCTTGCTTCCTTGTATCCGAGACCCTTGATGTCCTTCACGAGCCGATCCCTGACCTTCAGCGGGTCACCTGTCTCCCTTATGAACTCCAGGAGATGGATATTCCCCCCTTCCATGAACCTCCCCCTGGCCTCGATGAGATACCGGGCCTTCTTGTACTTGAACCTTACAAAGCGGACGGCTTCCAGGACCTCTTCATAGTTGCCCTTGAAAAGGACATCAGTACATGCCATCTCCTCTATGGCCCCCCAGCAGACCTGCGCCCTGGATTGTGGTGTCAGGATGCAGAAAAGGAGCTCGTTCAATGCTCTTTTCTCATCATCCGAATCCCATATCTCACGGAATTCGGATGACCTCAGGATGACATCATCTTCGATGATCGAATAGGTCTCCCTCAACGATCGGACCACGTCGGGGTCGTATCTCATGACCCGGACAATATGCTGTCATATATTTTGGACCTTTCTTCCTCGGAGATGTTCATGATGGAGGTCAGAGCGATGATCAGGTCCTTTTCATCCCTATGAACGGCCTCATCCTTCAGGGCTTCCCTCAGTATGGACTCGTAAATGGAGAGTTCCTGTAGGTGGTTGGAGGTATCATTTGCCAAGGTCCTTGTTCCTTCATCATCGAGCGGAGAACCACCCTCCTCTATCCAACCCATGATCTCGTCCATACGGTCGTCCGATAGTCCGAGCTTGTCCTCGAGGATCAATATCAGACCACTTTCGTCAAGGGAGATGAAATCGTCCTCTGTCACCTTCTTCATGAAGGTGTAATAGATATATTCCTCGCGGTTCATCATACGCACCTCTGACCTCTATCGGGTCCAGGATATTAATAATTGGTAGATGGGATCGAAGAGGGGTGAGTACTTCCGCTCTTTTGAAAGTGAAATATCGCAGCACAACAGATATATGCTGCCAGAGAGGTTTCCCCGGCGGCAGATGATGATATATCGCGGGCTGAGCCCTGATGAACCCTATGAGTGCTGATGCCGGTGTCGATACCCGAAGAGATCATGTCACAGGCCAGGACGGCAGCCCGCATGTTAGCGGCAAGGTTGCCCGCCATGGTCGTGACAGGTGCCGGAATATCCGTGGAATCAAATATACCTCCCTTCAGGGGTCCGGGAGGGTTGTGGGAGAAGTACGATCCCTATTACCACGGACATATTGACACCTTCAAGGAGGACCCGTACAGGACCTGGGACATGCTAAGGGAGATCATAGAAGGCTCGATGAACGCCGAACCGAACGAGGCCCACATGGCCATTTCCAGGATGGAGGCCAATGGATGGGTGCGGCCGGTGGTGACCCAGAACGTCGACGGTCTGCATGGTATTGCCGGGACCCGTGAGCTTCTCGAGGTACACGGTAATGCAAGGAGGATCTATTGCCCCGCTTGCGGCAGGAAGGAGGTCCTGGACAGACGATCCTGGCCAGGGTTCAGGACCGAATGTGAATGCGGGGCCATCAAGCGTCCGGACATAGTTTTTTTCGGGGAATCCCTTCCCGAAAGGGAGGTCCGGAAAGCTTTTCAGAAGGCATACGACGGAGTGGACCTCATAGTGGTAGGTACATCAGGTTCGGTCCAACCTGTCTCCCTCATCCCGGATATCGCAAAGGGTCAGGGGGGCCGTATCGTGGAGATAAACCCCGATAGGGGCGCAATGTCCATGGTCGATCCGGACGTTCTCATACTGTCGAGGGCGACCACTGGTCTGGCAGCCCTTGAACTTGCACTGAATGAGGAACTTCTGAAATAGAGGGATCTTGGATGCGCCCGTGTTCCTTGTGTCCCCCCTTTTTCAGTATAACGTCAAAATCCTTTAAATAACAACATTCGATTATTTGGTACCTGAAAGGACCTCTGGTGATCCGTTGAAGACCGTGAGAAGGACCTTGCTGATCACAGCTGCTATCCTGGTGCTTATCTCCTTTCCCATCGGATGGGACCGGGCACAAGCCCAGCTCTCGACAGTACTGGTCTTCGATCTCGAGGAGGACGACGGAGGGTTCATCCACGGAGGTGCGGGGGACCAGTGGGAGTGGGGTTCACCGGGACCCGGGTCACCGGAGAACCCCGGTCCGGACCGGGCGGGTGATGGGTCTAAGGTCTGGGGTTGTCCTCTGAACGGTACATATCTGAACGGGACAAGTGCCTACCTTCGCTCTCCGGAGCTTGACACCTCCTCCTTCAACGGTCTCGAGATATCATTCCTGTACTGGATGGACCTGACCCTGATGGAGGATGAGGAGGAAGAGAGCGGAGATATACTGGGCAGTGATCTATGCTATCTGCAGATCAGCATAGATGCCGGTGATTGGATAGAGGTGGTGGAATATAACGGGTCACGGACAGGTACCTGGAAGGAGGACATCCTGGTGCTGGGCAACGAGCTCGGGGACACCCTTGTTCTCAGGTTCCTTCTCGTTGATCATCCCGACGGCCACTGTGATAATGGTTTTATGGTGGACAGTATCAGGATCTCGGCGGAGGAGAAACCACAGGTCTCCATATCCCTGGGCGCTGATGCATACATGCCCCCGGTCGTGGCGAGAGGCGAAGCGGTATTGATCACCTTCCAGGTCATTGATGAAGGCCTGACAGTACCTGAGGACACCTATGTGACGGTATACGTAGAGTCTTCAGGTCAGGATTTCGAGTTCTATTATAGGTCCGAGGTAACTGGCGGATCTATCCAAAGGAGGTTCGTGGAATGGTATCCCTCGTCATCCGGGTCTTTCCGTGGATGGATCAACCTGACGGTTGAAGGGAATTATCAGGAGGGGAGGTCCTTCAACATGAGGTCCTTCTCCCCCATATATTACGATGATTCTTCCATAGGGACCTCTCATCTCAACGTTCAGAACGGCATCGCCGATGCGGTATGGAATACGATCACCCCTCCTCTCACGGGCTTCTCTATGTCCGGAGGTGAAGTGCTCTGGTACGGGTCGGAAACCGGTGATAGGGATGGCTCCGCAGGTTTCAATGGCCCGACCTGGGCCTACATCGAGACAGGGTGGATCGACCTTACCTATTATACGGATTCTTTCCTGTACCTCTATCACAGGTACAGTTTTCTCGGACCGAAGGGTACTTGCGGTGGTGTTGTTGAGGCAATGACGGAAGAGGGGGATTGGGTAGTTCTTGAGCCTCTGGGTTTCACATACGGCAAACTTAACGAGAACATCTCCGGCCCCATGAGCGGTTCGGAGGCCATAGTCGGCACGGACGAATGGGGGGTGGACGGGTTCGAGCTATTACCCTTCACTGGCGGGAGTACCAGGATAAGGCTTTCCGTTGTTGCAAATGACCAGGGTCATGGTGAGGGTTGGTTCCTTGACGATATGATGGTCGTGGGAGAAGGATACGACCCGTTCGATACCGAGCCTCCCGCTCCCGTGGAAACCATTTGGATCGAGGTGGTGGACGAAGGTGCTGTTTCACTGAGCTGGACCCCTTCGAACGCACGTGACCTCAAGCAGTACAACATCTATCTTGAGCTCTTCGATTTCCAGGATTTATCGGGTCTGTCACCATATCTGGAGGTGGTCGATCCGGGCGAGGAGTCCATAGTGATCGCGGACCTTGATCCTCTTCTGAACTACTGGACGGCCGTGACAGCAGTGGATATTATCGGGAACGAGGACCAAGATGTGAGAACGGTGATGTTCAAACCGACATCAATTGAGGACAATATGCCCCCCACGGCGGACATCAGGATAGAGGGCGGATACTATACAAGGTCCGTTGGTGAGGATATAAGGTTCGACGGGACCGGTTCCAGTGATCCTGAAAATGATCCCATGACCTATTTCTGGACCATGCCGGATGGCAACACATACAGAGGGGCGACCGTCACCTGGAGGGCAGAAGAGGCTGGAGATGACCTTGAGATCCTGCTCACTGTCAAGGACAGCGGTGGTCTCTCGGATACGGCCTCGGTCACCATAGATATCAACGAAGATGATGCGTTCATATACGACAATGCCGACCTGTGGCCGTTCCTTCTGATATCCATCCCGCTGGTGCTGATCGTTCTCACGCTTGTCCTGATCGCCACACTTTTCAGGTCCAGTGCAAGGAAACGCCTCGAGAGGAGGCTCAGGAGCCTCGGTATAGACCCGGAAGGTTTCAGATCATCCAGGGAGGTGGATGATCGGGAGATCCGGGGACATGTGGCCGATCAAAGGAAACATGGCCCCAAGGTACATGACCTTGTCCCTGTTTGGAATGAGGAGGAAAGCGAGAGCGTGGAGATGATCCATGAAAGGAAGGGGTCGAAAGAAGCAGGAAGGGTGGACGACAAAGATGCCTCCGCGAAGGAGGAGGAGAGGTCCCTCAAGGTCGTTATAGAGTGCCCATTCTGTTCGGAAGTGTTCAAGGAGAAGATAAAGCTCGATGTCGTGAGGAAACATCAGACGTTCACGGTCAAATGCCCTCACTGCGGAAGGTCGGGAGACATCACACCTTGAGGTGAAGTTTATCTCCCTCCTGTACCCTTCACCGATGGTGCCGGATATATGAGACCCTATGTGCTCCTACTGGTCCTTATGCTGATATCTCCCATCTTTTCGTTTTCGGCAGGGCGACAGGGCACGTTGGGAGGTTCCACACCACCTGCCAGGGAAGTTAGCTTCATGGATGTAGGGACTGATGTGTTCGATCAGACCTCGGCGGCCAATTTCATATCCGCTGTGGATTGGAACAACGATGGCTTCCAAGACCTATTGTTCAACGGGAACAGGTTGTTGATGAATAATGGGCCTCCTCACTGGAACTTCACACATCAGTCTACGGTTTTCAATTCCACCACCTCAGGGTCCACAAACGGGGTATGGGCGGATTGGGACGGGGACGGTGACCAGGACCTCTACCAGGGGTGCGGACAGGGTACTGCCGATCGGTTCTGGGAGAACCAGGGTGCTCCGGATTTCAGGCTGATAGATGTCTCGACCGAGGTTTTCAATTCCTGGAAGAACATCCATCCCAACACAGGGAATGCATGGGGTGATTTCGACCGGGACGGTGACCTCGACCTGTACGTCGGGAACGGGGAGGACTGGAACGACGGGAACCCGATATACTTCCCTGACCACTTTCTCCGAAACGAGAAAGGTCAGACGTTCACGGACATCTCATCGACGGTCGGGATCAGGACCGATGAGAACTTCTATTCTCGAGGGGTGACATGGGGGGATTACAACAACGACCATTGGCAGGATGCTTATGTATCCCATTACAGGATCAGGGAGAACCACCTCTTCGAGAACCGGATGGACGGAACTTTCAATGAGGTGGGACAGGAAAAGAACTGCTCGGGAACGTATGCGAACGATTGGTATTATGATGCCACGGCCGGAAATGTCTACGGTCAGTACTGGTGGGGGCCGAACTGGGGCCATACCATAGGTTCGGCCTGGGCCGATCTCAACAGAGACGGGAACCTTGATCTTTGGACATCCGATTTCGTTCACAAATATGTTGGCTATATAGGGAGCACCTATGATATTAGAGGGTACGTCTGCGACGACGGCAATCTCTACATCAATGACGGGGCGCCATATTACAGGTTCACGGATTACCGTAACACCTCCGGCATTCCGAGATGGCCTGTCGGGGGTCAGGGAACCTACCGAGGCGATCAGACATTCTCCGGGGTTGCGATCGGGGACTATGACAATGACGGGTGGGAGGACATATACATACCCCAGGTCTACGGGGACCTGTCCTACACAACTCCTCATCTCTACCACAACAAAGGACATTCCACTGACCCGTCGATCCCTGACGGAACCACCTTCGAGGATGTTACGGATAAGCTGGGGATCAAAGGCTCCAATACGTACGCCTGTTTGTGGGTAGACTACGACAATGACGGCGACCTGGACCTCGTTACCGGGGGGGGCGACAGGTGGGACGGTTCGAACTGGCAGGGCTACAGGTTGAGATTGTATCAGAACCAGCTTTCATCGGGCGATCATTGGCTGGAGATCAAGCTTAAGCAGGACGGTCTTGATCCAGATGCGGTGGGGGCAAGGGTCACCGTGAGATATAAACTTGATGATGAGAATGTGATGATAACAAGAGAGGTGAGGGCAGGGACGGGTCATGCACATCAGGAGGCCGTAACTCTTCATTTCGGACTTGGTCCATCCATCGGCGCTCGACCTATGATCATTGATATCGTATGGCCTGACGGGTTGATACAGGAAACTTCCTCGTATGCAGATACCATTATTGAGATAGAGAGGCAGGATGGGGAAGGTCCCGATATACAAGGATATACTGTCTCATCCCCCCTTAAGGAGGATTCCAATGTTACTATCACCATCGATGCGGTCTCGACGGATTCCTATATAAGTTTATATCAATGGGACCTGGATTCGGACAATCTGTTCGATGTGAACACAGACTGGACGGAACCCCGGATATCCATCCCTGTCCATCACGATGGGATCTTCCATGTGAGGTGCCGTGTGAGGGACGGTTCGAATCTGGGCAGGGACCTGTATCCCATCGTGGTGGAAGTTAAGAACATACCTCCCGCAATAGACATCGTTGACCGCATGGTCGAAATGGATGCTATTGTGGTGCTGAAGGATATCGTTGCTGACACACCATCAGACCTCGTCAACATCAGCTGGGAGATCGATTGGGGTGATGCAGCCAGCAACAAAGGGTCGGGTCATATATCAACATCTCATTCATACTCTGCCCCAGGAAGGTACACCATCAGGATAGATGTGATAGACGGAACCGATGAGGTCTCAAAGAGCGCATTCGTGGATGTCCTCAATGTGGACCCCTGGGGATGGGTCGAGCCCGGGGACGGAAATGATACGGTCCATTTCGAGGATGACCTGATATATTTTGCACCTGTTGTGTTCGATTCCCCCTCCGATACCGGTCAGAAGAAGATGAAATGGGATTTCGGGGATGGGACCGAGCAGGAGACCTGGTCGGACCTGTCGGAAGGCATCCATAGATATACCGGGACGGGCAACTACACCGTGAAGGCGTCGGTGAGGGACCAGTACGGCGGAGGGGGGACCCTGCTGGGATGGGTCAACATCACCAACAGAGCCCCTGCCCTGAACTGGGTGGATGATGATCCGGGCCTTCTCCTTATCGATGAGGATTCGGCCCTGGACCTGGATGATATCGTGGAAGGTCTCGATACTCAATCCGATCTGCACTCGCTTGAATACAACTGGGACTTCGGGAACGGCAACGAAAGCGGTTGGAGATCGACCCCCGATATCGGATATGTGTACCAGTTCAGCGGGGTATATGATGTCACTTGTACTGTCCGGGATGACGACGGGTCCTCGGCATCCCTTTCCTTGAAGGTCGAGGTCAGGAATGTTGCCCCCCAGATAGAGGAGATATCCCCGTTGTTCGATGTTTACGAGGATGAGATAGTGGAGCTGAGGGTCAAAGGCAAGGATACTTCGTCGGATAGAGAGAACCTGGTTTACGAGCTGAGGTTCCCGAACGATAACAATATAAGGTCCAGCAACGGCACTTTCACGTTCTCCCTCCCGCAAGAAGGCCGATATGATCTGATCGTCGCTGTCGTGGATGATGACCTTGAAAGTGATGAGGAAGAACTGTATCTCAATGTCCTCAACATGCTTCCACGGGGAGGGATATTAACCGAGAACTCATCCTATGATGAGGATGAGGTGATAACCTTCGAAGCGGTGGACCTGTGGGATACGCCACATGATCTCGAATTCCTGCTGGTCACCTGGGACTTCGATGATGACAGCGGGCCTGTCACTGGCCCCAAGGCGCTACATACCTACTCGAGAAAGGGCAGGTATACGGTGAAAATGACCATCGATGACGGGGATGACAGGGTCGAAATAAAAAAGGACATGGTGATCGGTAACCCGGTTCCGAGGGCGGTCATTGAAGTTACCAGCAATTCGGTCGATGTCGGGTCCGTGATCACTTTCTCGGCCAACGGCAGTTCTGACAATCCTTCAGATATGGTCTCTCTCCTTTTCCTCTGGGATTTCGACGACGGCGATGATGCGGAGGGAACCGTGGTTATTCATGCTTTCTCGAAAGCCGGGTCGTATAGGGTCATCCTTGAGGTCATGGATGATGACGGTGCGGTCTCATATGCCGAGGTGACCATCGAGGTTAAGGGTACGGATCAGATCGTGGCACCCGATGGGAACGGGGGCTCGGACATACTGCTGACCGTATTGTTGGTGATAATAGCGTTCCTCCTTATCGGTGGTGTGGTCGTTGTCGGCGTAGTTCTGGTAAGGAAGAAACGTTACCCTCCTGAAAGCTCCGGTATACCAATGCCTGTTTTTCCTCCACAACAGCTTCCAGCAGGATATCAACGGAACATACCACCCACTCTGCCACCTTCCCAGGGACCGGTCACGGATCGCCCTCCTCCCCCTCCCCTTCCGCCATCGCCTCCTCGAGCTCCTTGATCCTTTTATCCTTTGGACCCGGAGCCCCGAAGGTGAAACGCTCCGCCATGCCCGGGATATAATCGGGATTTGCCTCGATCATTATGAACTTCCTTCCAAGTTCTCTCGCAACGTGACCGGTCGTGCCTGTTCCGGCAAAGGGATCGAGTATCAGGTCCCCTTCGTTTGTGGAGGTCAGGGTCACCCTCCGCAGTAGCTCTGCGGGTTTCTGGGTCGAGTGAAGACGTGTTCCCTCGCTGTTCTTCAATCTCTCCTCTCCGGTACATAGAGGGATCACCCATACGTTGGCTCCAACCTTGCCTATACCGAACTCCTTTGCCCGATCACGATGGAATGTGTACCCCTTTGCATCCTTGTCCCTAAGGGCCCAAAGAAGTGTTTCCGTGGCGTTCGTGAAGCGGACCCCCAGCCAGTTCGGCATGGGATTGGTCTTGACCCAGTGGACATCGTTCAGGATCCAGAAGCCAAGGTCCTGCATTATCTTGCCTATCCGGTGGATGGAATGATATGTGGATATGACCCAGAGGGCCCCCTTTTCCTTAAGGACCCTTTTCACCTCCACAAGGACCTCCTCTATGAACCTGTCGTATTCCTCGAAGGACCCGAAACTGTCCCATTCGTCCCTCACCGCCACGACAACATTGTTCTGGTTCCATCGCTTCAGGTCCTTCTTGGGGAGCTGAAGATGATACGGTGGGTCCATGAACACCATATCAACGGAGGAATCCGGTAACCGCGATAATACCGTCCTGCAGTCCCCGAAGATAACGGAATCGGAAACACTCCCGATATCGAGCATTCCCTCGGTATCGACCGGATCGATCACCTTCAAAGGCGTGCCATCACACATCGTCCGGAAGATGGTGGACACCCTATTATAATCCTCTGAAGCTCGGTCAGACAGTGGCAGGATAGTATTTCTTGATGTAGGGCTCGTCGATCCTCTTGAGCTCTTCCCTGGGGATCATCTTCAGGAGCCTCCACCCCAATGAAAGGGTGTCCTTGATGGACCTGTCCTCTTCATCTCCCTGGGATATGTAATCCTTCTCGAACACATCAGCGAACTTCAGGTATGCCCTGTCCCTTCCCGTAAGGGCTTCCTCCCCCACGACCGCAACAAGATCCCTGAGGTTCACACCCTCCGCATAGGAAGCGTAAAGCTGGTTGGATACCTGGTCGTGGTCCTCCCTGGTCCTGCCCTTTCCGATCCCCTGTTTCATTAGCCTTGAAAGGCATGGAAGTGGATTTATGGGGGGTTTGACAGCCTTACGGTGGAGGTCCCTGGAAAGCACTATTTGGCCCTCGGTGATGTAACCAGTTAGGTCCGGGATCGGATGAGTGATATCATCGTCGGGCATGGTCAGTATGGGGATCTGTGTTATCGATCCGCTCTTTCCCTCTATCCTGCCTGCCCTCTCGTATATCTGCGAGAGGTCGGTGTACATATAGCCCGGGTACCCCCTCCTTCCGGGAACCTCTTCCCTTGCAGCGGCGATCTCCCTGAGGGCCTCGCAGTAATTGGTCATATCGGTGAGTATCACCAGGATATGCATATCCTTCTCAAATGCAAGATACTCGGCGGTGGTCAGTGCCATCCTGGGGATGATGATCCTCTCTATGGCAGGGTCATCGGCGAGGTTCAGGAACAGGACCGCCCTTTCCAGGGCTCCCGATCGTTCAAAAGACCTGATGAAGAAGTTCGCCTCTTCCGATGTTATCCCCATTGCACAGAATATCACCGCGAAATCCTCTCCTGTGCCTAGCACCTTGGCCTGACGTGCGATCTGGGCAGCAAGTTCGTTGTGGGGGAGCCCGGAAGCCGAGAAGATCGGCAGCTTCTGCCCTCTGACCAGTGTATTCATCCCGTCGATGGTGGAGATCCCTGTCTGTATGAACTCTTTGGGGTACTCCCTTGAGGTCGGGTTTATGGGCTCACCGTTGATATCCACGCGCTTCTCGGGAATGATGAGAGGCCCGTCGTCGATGGGCTTACCCGTTCCTGAGAACACCCTGCCCAGCATGTCAGGTGAGACCGCTATCTTCATGGTCTCTCCCGTGAACCTCACGGATGTGTTCTTTGTATCGATACCCTTTGTGCCTTCGAACACCTGAACGATGGCCTTGTCAAGGTGCGCTTCAAGGACCTGTCCCAACCTGATCTTGCCATCCGGTGGTCTGATCTTGACGACCTCTCCGTATGAAACCCCCTGTACCTTCTCCACGACCATCAAAGGTCCGGAGACTTCGGTGATCGTTGAATATTCGATATCCTTGTTCGCTGATCGAGGCATGCCTGGGTGAAGAGTGGAGTGATATTAAACCTTTAGTCCTCTTTCCTGAGAAGTACTATCCCTATCATTATTGCGATGATGGACAAGGCCGATCCTGCAATGACCAGATTAACCTTTCCGTCATCCTTCTCCCTGTCTATGATGACCTCTGTGCTCTTTGCATTGTTCATAAGGAGGTAACCGTCCATGCCGCTGTATTCGTAATTGGATGAGGCCTTTGCTTCGATGGTATGTGATCCGGGGTCGAGTTCCGGGAGTGCTATGGTCACGGTCCTGATATCATCAGATGCTATCTCGACCGTCTCATGGTTCCAGCTCTTACCATCTATGAATATCTCCACCGTTACTTCCCTTGCCGAAGAACCGTTGGACATTAAAGTGACCACCGCCCTGTCGTTCCTGTACTCGATATTGCTCAGGTAGATGTCAGTAAGAGGGAGTAATATCTGGATCGTCCGTCCCTCTCTTGGGACCAGGTCCATCTCGATAGTGGCCGTCCCCCATCGTGCTTCGATAGTATAGTTGACATCCACCTTCCTGCCGTCAAGCCCGCTGTACCCCCATATGACACCCGCCTCCGTTCCACGGACAATAGACCTCGAGCCAAAGGACGAAACCAGGACCAGCTCCGCACCTGACACCGGTATACCGCCTGGACCGGTGACCTCTATGTCCTGCCATCCCCACCAGGCAATGATGCCTTTGCTCTCATTTGACGGATAGAACTCGTTGTCCATGTAGTATCGATCGGTCCAGGTCTCATCCTCCACTGCCCATTGCCCGAAGTTCTCGAACCTGCAGCCGGTTATGACCATGATCGGACCATCCTCTATCAGGATACCAACCTCGTTGTCGATGAAAGTACTGTTCTTGACCCAAAGAGGTGCCGAGGAAGAGATACCGTAGGATGCACCCATTATGGTCGTCTCCTTTATCGAGAAGGGTTCCATTCCCTGAACGTTGATACCGAGGAAGGAGGTATCCAACATGCTCGAGGTGAGGTCCCCCTCCATAGTACAGTCAACGAGTTCGACACCTGTCATTGGACCTTTTATCGATATGTTCGTAAGTTCCCCGATGGTAGATGCCGACGCGCTCAGACCGAACAGGCCTTCCGGAAGGTCGATCAGTGCATCTTCAACAGATAATGATCCCGACTGGACGAATAGACCGGCATTGAACGAACCATTGACAACAAGACCATCGATGGATACCCCGGGTCCATCCACAAGGGACAATCCCGCGGTCTGGGTGAAAGGTATGCTGGAACTGATCTTGACATCCTGGATATCGATCTGTCCCTCTCCATAATGGTTCACACCGAACTGGTCCACGAGGGAGTCCTTGATGGTCATGTTGCCCCCGTAGGACATGATACCGTTGATCGCCGATCTTTCAAGGAACAGACCTCCCCCCTCGAGTCTTATCATACCTGATCCTTTCATTATCAGGCCCGATCCATGCATCGAGGTGCCCTCCAGATAGAGGCCGAAATAAGAGTTCTCCTCATCGATGCATCCGTCCAGGGTAACGTTGTCCATGATGACCTGGCCCCGAAGGTCAAGAAAGAAACCATGGTCGGGAGCTCCCGAGGTCAGCACGGAGTTGACCACGGTCAGCGATCCAGATGAGTTCAGGACCATCCCCCCGCCCTCCATTATGACCGTGGAGTTCACGATCTTCATTTGTCCATCGATGATCAGGGTGCTGTTAATGACCACATTTTTACCGGTTATATCCTCACCATCCCAGGGGACCATTGGACCTGTATAAGGGCTACCTTCTGCGGGAGTGCAGCATTGAGCGGATACCGGATTGGCAAGGAGTATCAATACTTGCAGGATCAAGAACATGAAGGTCGTTCGATAAGTATTAAAGGCCATACCGTCAGATATTGCACCAACTACATTTACCTGTTCCCTTGCAGACGTTGCATTCACCGGTCCCTTTGCAGGAATTGCATACATTGCCGAGGGATTTCCCGGAACCTCCGCAGGTGGAGCATTTTCCGCTTCCATCGCACCATATGCAATTCCCGGTGCCTCTGCATGACAGGCAGTTAGGGTCACCCCCCCGTCCCTCCACCTTCGGAGCTTCTTCCACCTTTTTCAGTGAGATGTCCTCCGGTTCCACGGTTTGGGTATCCGTTCTTGTATCGGTTCCTTCAGTTATTAAACTCCTTTGTTTCAGAAGGACCTTCTTCATGTAGAAACGGCTCTCCTTGTTGGAGGGGTCCATTGACTGGACGATCTCGAAGAGACGGAGTGCCTCTTTGAGCCTGTTCTCCTTGTAGGCGGCCTTGGCCAGCTCATTGAGTTCCTTGATATCCTGAGAGGGGGAGGTTTTTGATGGTGTTCTTTCCCGGATTTCGGGTTTCTGGTCCGACCCGTTTATCTGAAGTCTGTAGGTTCCCAGGGAGTATGGGTCCGTCAGGCTCTTGACGAATAATTCCTTACCCTGGTCTTTCTGAAGCTTCGCTTCCTTCAGCAGATCGGCCTTGAGGATCAGCAGTTCCCTGACATTCTCCTTGAAGATCGTATACTCGTTATCAAGTGTCTCCTTGTCCCCTATCAGGAGCGGTTCGACCCTCGATATATCGATCCCGCGGTGGGTAAGCTCCTTGAGCTTCCTGGAGATCTCACCTCTTCTCTTCTCCTCCTTCCTGTTTTGGGTCTTGAGCTTGTTGAAGGTTTGGAGGACCTCTTTGGACCTTTCCGGATCGTCCATGTTCTCCCTGATATACCTCTCCTCCGTCGGGAACCACCCACGTTCCTCCGCGGCGATCGAGGTCCTGATGATTTCCAGTGAGGCGATAGCCCCGGTATAGCTGAGTATGATGTTCTCAAGACCCTCTACGGTTTCCTCTTTTCTCATCATATCGTTTATACTGTCCATTTTATAACCCTGGCCCCGCCAGATCTTCAACAGGTCGTTCAGTTCCTTACGGCTGGAACGTAGTTCCTCCATATCGTCCTTGACCCTGATGAGGTTATCCATTTCCTTGCGAACAGTATCTATGAGTTCCGGATTCTTGACCTTCAACTTGACCTTGTGTACCATCTCGTTGAGGTCCTTATGCTTGATCCCCTGAAGTTTTGAGTCGAATTCCAGAAGCTCCTTTATCTTGACGGAATAATCCTCGTATATCTCCTCTGCCATTTCAACATCGTTCTTCAATGCGGTTTCCAATTTGGAGACCTTGAAACCCATGGCCGTCCATTCTTTGATCGCGTTCTCTATACGCTGGAAGCGCGTCTTCTGTTTGATGATCCTGTCTTTAAGGAGGTTCAACTCGTGATCAATAGCTTCGATATTCGTGGGATCGAAGAGTTTCTGAGATATATGTACCACTTCCTCCTCGAAGCCAGTGGCATCCAGTTTGAACAGTCTTTCCTTTAACGACCTCAACCTTGCGGTCTGTCTGATGAAGATGTCGAACTCCTCCTCAAGGAGATTTATGTCCTCATCCAGCAATTGAGATACAACATCGACCTTGAACCCCTCATCTCTATATCTGTCAAGATTCTTTTTGATCTCTTCCCTCCGCTTGTTCTCCTCCGACCTTCTCTTTTGGTGTTCCTTCTCACTTTTTATGTCCTTTTCCAGAGAAAGCATCCTTTCGACCACCGGGTCAAGCTGCCAGGGGTCGTCGATCATCATTTCTATGTCCTTGAACTTCTTCTGATACTTTATTGATACCGGGTCATCCCTCAATCCCTTCAATTTCTGCTTTTCCTTCAGGAGAAACTCGATATTGCTCTCATATATATTGAACTGCTTGTCCAGGTAGTCCATGTCCTCGTCGTTCTCCAGCATGTCCTCCAATGAAGAGGTGTTGAGTCCCTGCCTTTTAAACCTGCTGATCCTGTTCCTCAATGTCGTGAACCTGCCTTCCACGGACTTCAATGTGGTCACCAGAGAGGTCAGACGCCGTTCGATGTTGTCCAGTCTATCGAGGCGGAATGTTGCCCCCTCCACCTCATCGATCTTATTCTTGTAGCTGCTACCGATATGTTTGAACTCGTCACGTATACGGTTCATGCGGCCCCTGATGATCTCTGCTTTTTCGATCTGACCACCAATGGATATGAACCTTTTTTCTATCTCCTCGAAATCCCTGTTGAAGAGGCTGGCCTCTTCCTCGAAGGAGTATCCCTTCTCACGCCAACCTCTGGTGATGATCTTCCATTCTTCCAGTTTCTTCTTCATCTCATCCGTGTTGTCTCGAATTAGAGCGAACACTCCTTTTCCCTTTTTTGCGGCAGGTTCCTTTTGCACAGGCCCCGCAATATCCTTCAATCGAAGGAGTTCACCCACGCATTGCTGGGCAATGACATATGCTCTGGATATCTCACCGCTGGAAAAGGAGGTCTTTGCCGCATCCATCTGGACCCTGATTTCATTTGTTGCGATACCCTGTTTTTCCAGCATGGAGATTATGAGGTCCCCTTTCTTGAGGACCATCTCCAATTTTTCAACCATAGGGTCGATACCCTCGCCGGAGGTTGTCAAATCAATATTTCCCCCTTTGTCCCAAACCTAATGTTTGCTATAAAAGTTTCCTTGAAATTATCTTCGAAGGTCCTCCATCCACATCTTAGGACATTATGTTAGGGTATAATAGGATATTCATTAATAATCCCTTTCCCCATCTCGTATCGTCAACAGGCTGGAACGGTCTGCATTGTCAAAATGAGACACGATAAGGATTAAGTAATACGATCCATTAAGCCTCCGTTCGTGGAAAGGACTTACTGCTGGTGGTAGGAAAATGGGAGACCGCACCCTTAATATGCTTGTCGATGCTGAAAAGGAAGCAAAGACCCTGGTCGAGAAGGCCAAGGAACAGGCAAATAACATCATCGAGGAAGCGGAGAAAGGGGCAAGGAAGGAGAGGGAGGATAGGCTGAGCCAGTTCAATCTACGAAAGAGCAGGGTCCTGGGTTCATCCAATACAAAGGCACAAGAGCAGGCGGAGAAGATAAAGAGCGATGGTATAGAGGTCGCCAGGGGACTGGATGATAGATTGAGGTCGAAGATCCCTCTGGCTGTAGATCATGTAATGCAACTGCTGTTAGAGGAGCAGTGATAAAAGGAGAGGTCTCTCTTTGTATCCAAAACGGATGAAATGGGTCGAGATCTATCTGATGAGGTCAGACCTCAAAAGGGTAATGGAAAGACTTTATGATTCAATGATCATTCAGATACATTATGATGGGAAGATGGAGCTATCCTCACACAAGGAAGTCACAGAGGTCAAGAGCAGATTGGACAAGCTCCTGGATTTCCTGGAGCCACTGGAGAAAGAAAAAAAGGGGCTTCTATCCTCACTGCAGGTCCCTGATCCCGAGAGGTTCCTCATCGCTCCTGTGGATGTCCTGGAAAGGTCGATCTCTTTTCTGCAAGGCGCCGAGACCGATGTACAGCCGCTCCGGAAGGAATTGGACAGGATCGCGGAGGATAGGGGCTACATATCTGAATTGAAGGACAGGTTCTCATCATTGACCGGTCTTGATATCGATCTTCTGGCGATCTCCTCGCTTGGCAGAACAGTGGTGAAAGTGGGGACGACCAGGCGTTTCATGGAGCTTTCCACGGCATTATCCAAGGTAAATGCCGAGGTCCAGGGATCACTTCTTGACAGGAAGGAAGGTATCCATGCCGTGAGGATCATATTCACTCGCAGCAGCGCTATGGAGGTCGAAAGTATCATCAGAGGGCGCCTGTTCTCGGAGATCAATCTGGACATTCGGAGGTTCGCGAACTTCCTGGATAGGAGCGCCGGTTCCACAAAAATGATGACACTTCCCGTTCTCCAGATCATCGGAGAACTCGAAAGGATGGACGAACAGCTCGAGAGAAAGGAGATCTCGCTCAGGGAGACCGGTGCATCCTTTGCAGAAGCACTCCTCCCTCAGGCAATGGCCTTGAGGGAAGCATTGGATATTGAGATCGAGAAGGCCGATGTAGCCTCCACCCTGAAAGGTACCACTTACACCAAAATGATCTCCGGTTTCATGGAAGCCGACAGGCTGGGAGAGCTGAGTTCCCTCCTGCATGACATGACCAAGGGCAGATATCAAATGGAGGAAAGGGACCCAACAGAGGATGAGGTAAGCGAGAACATCGTACCAACGAAGCTTCGGAACAACAGGTTCACACGTCTCTTCGAACCTCTTGCATTGACATTCTCCACACCAAGGTACAATGAGCTCGATCCCAGCATGTGGATATCCATACCGTTCATACTATTCTTCGGTCTTATGCTGGGGGACGCGGGATACGGTCTGCTTCTCCTACTCCCCTCGCTCTACATCTTCCGGAAAGGTAAGAAGAGCAACAGCCTGAGGAACATTGGTGCTCTGGGCATATTGATGGGTATCTCGGCGATCGCTGCCGGTCTGTGGATGGGGTCCTTCTTCGGGGACCTTGTACCTAGATTGTTCTATGGCGACCCATTGGAACCGTTGTTCACCCTCACGATATTCGGGATCAAGCTACCCTACAACACGCTCAAGGACCCGATGCTCCTTTTTCAGGTCTCGCTATGGTTGGGACTTGCCCAGCTGAACCTGGGGTTCATTCTTCTGGGAGCGGACCGTTTGAAGAAGAGGGAGGTCTGGGGGTTCGTGAAAGGAACCGTTTCCTGGGTACTTGTCCAGGCCGGTGCAGTGATATTCATCGGTGCAATACTTCTGGGATGGTGGGAACTGGATACCGTCCTCACGATCATCGGTGCAGCCGCCTTCATTTCGGGTGCCGGTCTTCTCTTCTTCGAGGTGGGGGCCATGTTCCTGTTCAATATCGAGGGTCTGCTGGGGGACTGGATATCATACACCAGGATACTTGCCCTTGGCCTGTCCACGTTCGGACTGGCGATGGCCTTCAACATAGTGGGAGAGATGCTCGTTGATCTCCATGCAGCGATGATCCCTGTCGTGGCCATACTACTCATATTCCTGCATGTGTTCAACCTGCTGCTTCAGACCCTTGGTGCAGCTGTACATTCGGTCAGACTCCAGTTCGTGGAGTTCTTCTCGAGGTTCTTTGAGGGGGGCGGAGAGCTATTTGACCCGTTCGGGAGAGAACGAGAATATACAATGAGCGGTGACGATGCCGGTGTCGGGGGTGGAACAGGATGACCAAAAAGGATCATGTCTCGATCAAATTATCTGAACCAACAATACGGAGGAATGGTCAATGAAAAGAAAACCACTTTTCGTGGTAGGCCTGCTTGTTTTGGGAATGTGTGCTATTTTGACCTGCACGGTAGCGGTATCTGCAGAAAGGACGCCACTGGTCGACCAGGACCATGATGGGATGGACGACGATTGGGAAGCGGCCAACGGTCTCGACAATGTGACGAACGACGCTACTCTGGACCTAGATGATGACGGGATGACGAACATCGAAGAGTACCTTGGATATACCGACCCGCAGAATATGGAGGATTCCAGGGTGGTCCACGATAACAGGATGCTAGTTTTCATCGGTGTCGCCCTGGCAATGGGAATAGCGGCCATCACATCGTCGATCGGTATAGGTATCGCCGGAGCGGGAGCGACCGGTGTCGCAGCCGAGCGTCCCGATAAGTTCGGAAGGCTGATAGTATACCAGGCACTACCGATGACCCAGGGTATATACGGTCTTCTGATCGCCATTCTGGTCCTGAACTTCACCGGCTTGACCGGTGGGCCGGAATTCGCTATCCTGAAGAGTCCGTATGTCGGGTGGGGAGCACTCGCTATCGGGCTAGTGATCGCATTCTCCAGTGTTTCTGCCATCCCTCAGGGGATGACCGCATCGGCTGCTGCAGCCGCCTTCGGGAGGAACAACAAGGTCTTCGGTCAGGGTGTCATCTTCACTGTGATGTCCGAAACGATGGCCATATTCGGTTTCCTGGTGGCCATATTCCTGCTCATAGCTTCCGGAATGCTCGGGTGAAAGGGTGGTAATGAATGGCCATTGAGGATATGATCGGAAGGATCATCGAGGAGGCTGAAGTGGAGAAGCAGAGGATACTCACGGAGGCCCGATCGGAAGCTGAAAGGATCAGGGTAGGGTCCCGCAAGAAGGTGGATGCCGAGATCTCCGAGATGGAAAGCAGGCTCACAAAGGAGATAGAACAGACCATGAACGTATCCCTGTCGGATGGTAAGAGAAAGGCCAGAGAGGCCCTGCTGTCCGCCAAGGAAGAACTCATATGGGATGCCATGTCGGCCGTCAGAGAAAGGATCAAGCACCTATCGGACGATGAGCTAGGTTCATATCTTCATCTTATGCTATCCCGGACACTGGGGATGCTCGGTGATGATGCCGTGGTATACGCAGTTGGGGATAGGGACCTGAAGGTCCTATCCAATGAGCGCACCATGGTGAGGGTCCTTGAAGGACACCTGATGGACCGAGAACCATTTTCAAGGTTCAAGGGGAAGGAACTGCTTGGCGGGTTCATAGCCGCAGACAGGAAAGGCAGCATGGTGGTCGACATGACCTTCCAGGGGCTTATGGACCGTAACGAGGAGCGGATAAGGGAGACAATTGCGGAACACCTGTTCCAGAACATGTAGGTGAGATGGATTGGTAATACAGCTGACGCTTCCTGTTATCGCGGCCTTGGGCTTGGGCGCAGCACTACTTGGAGCCGTTCTGATATTCGGGATCAGAAAGATGGTCCTGATGGGTCAGTTCGCCTACCATAATGCAAGGCTTTCCACGATAGGGAACCCTTACGTGACAAGAGATGAGCTCACTCCGCTGTTGGGTATGTCAGATCCATCTTCTTTGATAAAGAGCCTTCAAGGTGACCTTGCATCCGATGAGGGTGCGAGCACCTTCAGGGAAGCGGATAGAAGGATCATGGCAAGGTTCCACGCATCCCTTGATCAGCTTTATACTGGATCACCTAAAGCAGTTACACCCCTTGTAAAGGCTTACATCGGTTTCTGGGAGATGGAGGAGTTGAAGCGCCTCCTCAGATTGGTCGGCAAGAGGTCAGAACCATTGTACCCCGTTGGATATCTGGACCCGGACCTCGAGGCACAGTTCCTCGGGTCAACAGGTCTGGCCCAGGCGGTCGAGTACCTTGAGGGACACGGTGTCAACAAGGCGATAGCACCGCTTGTCAAGGAGTCGGAGGCAGGACTGGAGGAGATCGATTCGGTCCTGGACCGGTATGTTCTGGATGCCATCTTCGATCTGGATGGTGTTCCGATATCCTGCAGGAGGGGCACCAGATCCTTCTCTCATATCCTGGCGGACCGGTACAATATCCAGCTTCTGATCAGGTCCAAGATGAACGGGTGGACAAGGGAGCAGGTGATGCCGTATCTTTACACCAGAGGTGGGACGATAGGTGTACCCGTTCTCGAGCAGATGTCCGAATCCTCGAACCTAAAAGAATCGATATCGGTCCTGAACGGAACCCATCTGGAAAGGTTCTTCAAGGATGCGGTCGAGAGAGGTCCAACAGGGCTCGAGATAGCCCTGGACCAGATGCTGCTCGATGCGTCTATTTCCATATCCTATTCCTTCGGTATGAACATAGGACCCACGATAAGATACATGGTGGGGAAGGAGATGGAGATGAAGAACATTAGGACACTGGTCCAGGCATCTTTCGCAGGCTGGGAGGTTGAAAAGACCAGGGCATCTTTGGTATATCAGGGAGGGGTCTGATGGGGTCTGGGGTCTGTGCAGCAGTGGATGAGGACATCGCCCTCGGTCTCAACCTGGCAGGTGTGACCGAGGTCCTGATATGGGAAAAGGGGATGGAAGTGGATCTCCTGAAGGAATGGTATGCACGTATGATAAAGGGTGATCACGGAGTGATGATACTCTCCCGGGATTGTGGTGAAGCCCTCAGTGACAGGCTCTTCGAGAAAAGGGTCATGGGTATCATGCTTCCGGTGACGGTGATGATACCGGGGACGAACGAGGATAAAAGGGCCAGGGACCTGATAAAAAGAGCTGTTGGAATGGACCCTGACAGGAAGGAAGAGCAGATATGAAAGGTTCTTTATTTGATCATGAAGGAGGTCTGTCGAATGACCGTTGATACGGATAAAAGGTCTGCCGGCATCATAGAGATGATCGCCGGTCCGGTAGTGAAAGCTAGTGGCATGAGCGGAGCGAAGATGTACGATGTCGTTACTGTCGGATCCGAGAGATTGATAGGAGAGATAATCGAGCTGGATTCCGACATGGCCACCATTCAGGTATACGAGGAGACCTCCGGTATCTCTCCGGGAGAGGTAGTCGAAATGACCGGGGAACCGCTCTCGGTCGAGCTTGGTCCGGGCCTCATGTCGATGATATATGACGGCATACAACGCCCTCTTGCATCGATAAGGGATAGGACAGGGGATTTCATAAGCAGAGGTGTATCCGTCACTCCCATCGATCATGAACGTGAATGGAAGTTCGATCCATCCGTCAAGGAGGGGGATCGGTTGATGGCCGGAGATGAGATAGGACGTGTCCAGGAAACACCGACGGTCAAGCACATAATAATGGTTCCCCCTGAGACCGAGGGCGTGGTCCTGAAGGTAGCCACATCTGGTCACTACAGGGTGGACCAGAACATATGTACTCTGGCTACTTCGATGGGCGACCTCGAATTGAGCATGGTGCATAGATGGCCCGTCAGGATCTCCCGTCCTTTCAAACGCAAGAGGGACCCGGATACCCCATTGATCACGGGTCAGAGGATCCTGGATACGTTCTTTCCTATAGCCAAGGGCGGAACGGCCGCGATCCCTGGAGGTTTCGGTACCGGCAAGACCGTTACCCAGCATCAGCTGGCAAAGTGGAGCGATGCTGATGTTATTGTGTACATCGGGTGCGGGGAGAGGGGTAACGAGATGACGGACGTTCTGAGGGAGTTTCCAAAACTGGAGGACCCGAGGACGAAGGAGCCGTTGATGGCGAGGACCGTGTTGATCGCCAATACATCGAACATGCCCGTTGCAGCCAGGGAAGCGTCCGTTTATACCGGGATAACCATAGCCGAATACTACAGGGATATGGGTTATGATGTGGCATTGATGGCCGATTCGACCTCAAGGTGGGCCGAAGCCCTGAGGGAGATATCGGGGCGACTCGAGGAGATGCCCGGGGAGGAAGGATATCCCGCCTACCTTTCCAGCAGATTGGCGAACTTCTACGAGAGGTCCGGGTCAGTGGAATGTATGGCAAGCACTGCGAGGAGTGGTTCGATATCGGTCATCGGAGCGGTCTCACCTCCTGGAGGTGACTTCTCAGAACCGGTCACGCAGAACACCCTGAGGATCGTGAAGGTCTTCTGGGCACTGGATTCGAACCTCGCGGACAAGAGACATTTCCCATCGATCAACTGGCTCAAATCCTACTCCCTGTACCTTGGCAAGGTAGAAGGATGGTGGAAATCGAACATATCGGAGGATTGGCTGGAACTTCGGAACAGGGCGATGGCCTTATTGCAGCAGGAGGCCGAGCTCCAGGAGATCATCCAACTGGTGGGTCCAGACGCGTTGCCTCCATCACAGCAGGTCACACTGGAGACCACCAGGATGCTGAGGGAGGACTTCCTCCAGCAGAATGCATTCCATGATGTGGATTCGTTCTGCCCGGAGTACAAACAGGTGGAGATGTTGAGGGCGATCCTTCTGTTCGACGATATGGCGCAGAAGGCCGTATCCAGGGGCATCTCCGTGGATACCATCAGGAATGCGAAATGCCGCATTACCATATCCAGGATGGCAAAGATGCAAAACGAGAGCTTCAGGGACAGGGTGAGACCGATCAAGGAGGAGATCTCGAAGGAACTACTCTCCCTGTGATCGGGAACAAGGTCGGATGATATGCACGTATCTTTAATATGGTACCTGTTCGATAAGCCCCAGGTCTAAGAATACAAAGAAGGGTGGTTTAGATGGCCGACATCATGATAGTTGACGATGAACCCACGATACAGCAGTTGATGGCCATTATCCTTGAGGATATGGGGCATAGAGTGATCGCCCAGTCCCTCAATGGTGAAATGGCCCTTCAGACATATCTGGGTCTCCAGACCGGACCGGACCTTCTGATAATCGATCACAGGATGCCTATCATGTCCGGGACCGAGCTGGCAAAGGCCGTTCTCGAGAATAATCCCGTTCAGAAGATACTTTTTCTGACCGCAGATGAATCCGTGAAAGAGACCGTCAACGGTCTCGGTATCACGAACTTCCTGGAGAAGCCCGCCGATATCAATACGATCCGCGAAGCGGTAACCCGGGCCCTGTCCTGAATCACTTTCTCCGGATCTTTGGGACCTTCTTCCTTTGCGGCTTTTTGTCCTTCTTGTAATTCTCGCTATCTATCTCCAATGATACCTCCATGGGTATCGATGTGACCTCTGATCTTTTCCCCTCTCCATCCGATCGGACCGCACTCCTTAAAGCGTCGTTCAGCCTTGGAACTGCTGACCTTGGGAGTATTATCTGCGCACTGGAAATATAATAAGGTCCACCGACACCCTCGATCACCTCATTGTAAAGATGCAGCCTCAGATCATCATCCGTCCACTGAGGGACCGCTCCGATGATATAGTGGCTCCTATGGTCCGATGCCCTGACCACCTTGATGGTGTCTTTCTTGACCCGTTCCTTTTCCCTGTTCTTCGTCATGTCCCATCACCCTTCGGTCCTTTCGAAGGAAATGCATCTGGGTCCGTTCCTGATCGATACTATCTCTATGTTCCAAGGTTCCATGGGATATCGAAATGCTCTGCTCTCGCCAAGTCCTCTTTGCATGTCCATGGCCGAGTGATATGCCCGATCACCGATCGTTGTGAGATGGTAGAAAGAATAGTCCCGTCTTCCCTCATGGTTGCGGAACATCTTCTCTGTGATCCCTGTCCTGCATAATATCTTGAGGTGATATGCTGCTGTCGTGGGCCTCAGACCGCTCTGGGATACGATATCCTTGAAGCTGACCCCCGACTCTCCGCCGGAGATCACAATGTCAACTATGCACATTCTTATATTGTCCTTCAATATGTATAATATTTCCAGATCCGGTAGATCTACATCATTATTGATCATCATTCTATGGCTCCAGATAGTTTAATACAACATAATTTGAATGAATTCAAAAATATTTGAACTTTTCTGTCCAATTCTTCTCCCAACGATCACGACCCCCCAAAAAATATAAAATTTTAGGGTTGCATTATGTTTTTATGGACAAAACAGTTATATACCAAACATCACCACTATCGTTTCGTTAACAGGATCCTCCAAAAAGGTGGTTCCTGGAGCCTAATATACCAAGGAAATATGAAAGATTGGTGGTAAGAACATGAAGGTCAAATTCTATGCAATAGCTTTGTTGGCAATGCTCCTGCTTTCGGGTCTGGTCTCATTACCCGTTGGTCCAATGGCAGAGGAAACGGAAATGGGCCCGGGGGTCTGGTCCCAGACCAGATATTTCATAGGGTACATCGGGAACCTCACACCTGCGAACCATGATGATGTGAACCTCTCACAGGTACTTCGGATAACCGGTATGGATACCAACACGACACCTCATTCGACCCTTGGTCCATGGCCTGTCTATTTCAATGATACGACCTTGGAATTCTCTGCAGAGGTCGATCTGGATTTCCACGATTACACAATGCCCTGGATGATCCAGCTCTACGATAGGTATGGCTGGAACGAGACGGGAGGCGGAACTGTCCTGTATCCGATGCCTCAGAATTTCGTCAAGTCCATCCCTTCACCGGAATATCTGCCAAATGGCACGCTCGATTATCTGCCGGGTGTCTTCGGTAGCATGTCGTTGAAGATAATCAACCTCTCGTCAGGAGCTCCTCTTCGGGATGTAGGTCTCGAATTCCCAAGTCATGGCCCCTTCAACTCTGCCGAATCCGGTCTCTATACCGATGCGAATGGAGATGTCCTGTTCGAGGACATGCAGGTAGGTATCGAGGGGTCGAAGAACAAGATCACGATCCGTTTCAACAAACAACATTTCAATACTATGGACGGAACGGGTTTCGAGGAGAGGACACTCAAGGTCGGTGAGACCGTCTCCTACGAGATAGGTCTGAAGGAGGACCCTCTGGTCCGTTCCTTCTTCCCGGCCGATGGTTCCACCGGAATAAAGACCAACGGCAACCAGGCGGGTCTATTCGTCCAGTTCCACACCCCGATGAACACCTCCACTGTGAACTCCGAAACGCTGTTCATTGAGAAAGTGGGGGGTTCCAAGGTGGATCTGGACTATTCATGGGGTTCCGGTGATCAACTTGTATACCTGATACCGACCTCTGACCTGGAATACAACACCTCATATCGTTTGAAGGTCCTGCCAAGGGTTTTGAATCTGACCAATAACGAGACCCTGTGGAGGACATTCTCGACCACATTCAGAACGTGGGAGGAACCTTCCGTTGTGAGCGGGACCGTACATATAAACGGGACTTCCGATCCTGCCCCTGAGGGCACGACCGTAAAGGTCGACAATAATCCGATCGAACTTACCGACGGGTATTTCAGTGTGGAGGTCAAGGAGAACACAGACCACACCATAACCGTTTGGGGCCCATCGGTCGGTGGTGTTGATGAATATCTGTATTACGGAGACAGGTCAACCCCGTACGAGTTCAACATCCCGAGAGGGACCGAGGACATCGTTGAAGGACTCGTTGTCCATCGACGCGAGACCAGGGCCGTCGTCATCAACGTCCAGGACGAGGATGGTACGATCATGGAGGGTGTGAAGGTCACCCAGTTCATCACCGGAGAGATGCAGGAGACCAACGAATTCGGTGAGGCACGGTTCGAGGATGTCAGGATGGACCTTTCGACACCGTTCAAAACGGAGTACCCGAACTATTATGATAGCTCGTTCAGCATCCTACCGGGTACTGATGATCCAACAACTAAGGTCGTCATGCTCATGGAGAAACCATTACCCGTGGAGATCATGGCGATCGGCGAGGTATACCTGCCTTTGGACAACAACATCATCGAGGTCGACAATTACATAAGGCTCGATTTCCAGAACAACATGGATGTCGACACCATGACCTCGGACAATATCAAGGTCCTGGGACCCGGTTCGGTCCCGGTCCTCGTAGATGTCTTCAACGAGACCGAGAGCTTCAAGAGGTGGAGGGTGGTCCCGAGGTCCGATCTTGCATACAATACGCATTACACGCTCTTCATAAGCGAGCAGATAGCCGAGATCGGTGGTAACAACCCGCTCTGGAGGGACGTTTCGATCCCCTTCAGTACAGAAAAGCTTCCGACCGCCGCCGTCAACGGAAGGGTACTGATAAACGGAAAAGGTGTTGAAGGTGTCAGGATAGAGGTCTATCACGAGGATGTCCTGCTGGACTTCGGTTATTCCGAGGTCAACGGTGCATACCTTGTGGATATCGAAATGAACGTGCTTCAGCTGTTCCCCGTCACCATTGTTGCCAACGGGACCGAGATCGGTCTCACGACGAGGTTCACGGGGCAGAGGACCTTGAAAGCCGGTTTTGCGATCAATAACACGGATTTCGATCTTGAACGTCTCCCGGATTGGATTACGGTGGTATACCCCAAGGACCAGATGGGACGGATGCTCATTTCAGGGGCGATCACAATCAGGTTCCAGGAAGAGCTCCAGGATACCGATCCCGTTTCTTTCCTCGAGAACTTCACATTCGGATCGCCTCCAGTTGACATTGACATCGAGCTTTCAGATGATAAGAAAACGGTGACCATCCATCCGGATAGGGCCCTTGATCATGATACGAGTTATGTACTATCCATCTCCAATTTCCCCGACGGTGAGTTCAACAGGGAGCTTTTAACCTATTCAGGCTTGAAAGCCCTGATACGCGGTGAGGTAATAGAAATAATGACCGAGCTCAAGCCGATCGAGGTGCTCCTTACAAATCCCACCAAGGAGGAGATGGACGCC
This sequence comes from Thermoplasmatota archaeon, assembly GCA_016928095.1. Lineage (GTDB taxonomy): Archaea > Thermoplasmatota > Penumbrarchaeia > Penumbrarchaeales > Penumbrarchaeaceae > JAFGLL01. The sequence continues at coordinate 19,877 of JAFGLL010000116.1, read as the reverse complement.
GAGAACGTAAAAGTGGACACCCAGATCTACATCTATTTCACCAATTATACCGTGAACAGGACACTTGTCGAATCCAGACTCGAGATGGTCAAGGTTAATACCAACACTCCGGTAGGCAACCTGACCTTCAACTGGGCCACCAACGGAAGATCGGTGGGGATCGAGCACGACGATTTCGAACTCCTGACAGAGTACATGATCGCGCTACCGGAAGGGGCATATGGAACCAATGGTGCAAGATTGAGGGTCCCGTTCCTGATATATTTCACCACAGAGACCAAGACGATCGATATCAATCCCATTTCCAGCCTTCCCGCCGATCATCAGGAACCGGGCCTGATCACCGTGACCGCGACCAACTCGCTGGGGCGTGCAATAAGGATATCCGTTTCGATACGGCCCGTGAGCACACCAAACGCTCAATTTGAGGAGATCTCCAACTTCACTCTTGCAGCGCTGGAAGAAAGGCAGGTGCAGCTGGATTTCACCGGCAGGGAGAATGGCGAGTATCAGGTCCTTTTCCGGGTATTCGACGGGGTAAAAGGTACCCTGTTGAACGAATACACCAGAAGCATCTATATTGAAGATAAGGAGGATGCTAACGGTGGATTGTCCCTGCTTATCATTATCGTGGTTGTAGCGGTCATCCTCATCGTCGTGGTCCTCGGGATCTTCCTCTACATGCAGAGCAGGAAGAAGGACATAGAGGAGGAGCTCAAGGAAGAGTTCGAATGTCCGGAATGTCACAACCTTGTGAGCTCGGACGATACGGTATGCCCCCACTGTGGTGCAGAGTTCGAGGAGGAAGCCTACAAGTGTCCCAAGTGCGGTAACATGCTCGGTCCGGATGACGAGGAATGCTCCGAATGCGGTTATGATTTCTCGGACCAGGACAAGATAGAGCTCGATGAGGACGAGGAGGGGGACATTTCCGAAGATTATGAGGAGGAGGATATGGACCTCGACGAGGACGAGAGCGATATGGAACTCGATGAGGATGAAGATCTTGAGGAGATGGAGGATGAAAAAGAGGATTGATCACGTATGCGATCCACGGGGCGGGGTATTCCCGCCCTGTGTGACTTTTTCCAGATATTCTTTTCTGATATGATCGGAGCATTTTGTAATGATCACGGAGTGATAGAATGCCAAGGAACACCGCAAGGAGAGGGATATCCGTAATGCTGGCAATGGCCCTATCATTGCTATCTATGTTGATACCCGTATTGCAGCCTCTCTATATATCCGGAGAAGAGATCACCGGGACGCTCGATGCATGGATCGAAGGGTCTGTCGTGAACGGCAGCGCAGGGATGAAGGTGACCTGTCAGACGTTGAAGCAGATGGGCGGGACCCCGCCGAAATTGGTCACCCTCTACTTCAACGGGACGACCGGTCCGCAGGGCAAGTTCAACATTACGGTGGATTCCAATACATGGGGTGTTCCCACGAACCTGAACCCGTATTCGGTGTTCATCTTTTCCACATATTATATAGAAGCACTGCCCGGGTCCGATATGTATAACTTCAACGGACCGATCTACGAGGGGAACACCACCTCGGTCCCGGAAGGGCGCCTCATGGCGAGGGATTATCCGACGGGTAACCTGACCGTCAAGGTGCTCAACCAGACCAGCGGTGGGACACTGGAAGATGCATTGGTCGAATTGAGCTACCTACCCGGTTTTCCGGATGCCCCGTTCCCTCTCACCATGTACACGGATATCAATGGCGAGGTGTACTATCCAGAGATAAGGTCGGTGAACACATCCGTGGAGATCACCCGGCCCAACTTCCAGCCTCTGTCAGGGACCGAGCCTGACGATTTCGTGATCGTTGCCGATGGAGGGGACACCCTTGCGGTGTTCGATCTGACCGAGGAACCCTGGCCTTTCTCCGTGCTTGCTGGCAGTGTAGATGTCAATCATTCACTCCCGCTGACCATCGACTTTAAAAGGGCAATGGACACGGATTCCATACTGAAGGTCAACAATTATGGATTGTTCAGGGTGGATGGCATGGTTTCGGTCCCGTTCACGCTCACTGCCAGAGAGGGTGATTCCATGGTAGATCTACGAGCGATCGAGCCCCTTGATTTCAACACCACCTATGACCTGAGGATCGAACCTCACCTGATGGACGATGTTGGGACCCGACCCCTGTGGAGGGCAATGACCGTCAGGTTCACAACGGAACTTCCCCCCGGAGCGATAACCGGAAGGACCGTGGACCGAAACACCCTGGAGCCCGTTGCAGGACTCAAGATCAGAGTGCTGGATCAGATCTCCGTTTCCGACGATGAGGGTGTTTTCAGCTTCCCCTCGGTCCCTGCAGGAACCTATAGGATGGATATTGATGAAAGTTACCTGTTCAATGGAACATCGCGTTCCGGAAACATTGTGAGGAAGGGACGTGTGCTGGATATGGGCGACATTCCGGTCGGACCAAAGTCCTGGGGTGCCCTGAAGGTAAGGGTGACCTCGGATGGAAGGCCTCTCGAAGGGGCCTGGGCATATGTCATTGACGATCTCATCTTGGGAGATACGTTCAATATGACCACGGACCACCAGGGGGAGGTGTTCTTCCCCAGGGTGGTGTCAGGAGCGGTCACCGTGGAGGTCTCAGCCCCCCATTACAACAAATTGGGAGATATGGCCTCTGTACCTATTTCGGGAGAGGCGCTTCTGGAGTTCGGGCTGACAGAGGACCCCCTCCCCGTATGGGTAGAGGCTGTCAGTATGAATGGGGAGGTCCATGTCCATCCGGGTACGGACCTTCTTGTTCACGTCCCGGACCCCATCCTCTTCTCCTCCCTGAACGTCACCATATGGGAAAAGGATAATGATGGCTTTCCGGAAAACGCCATCCCGCTTTCCATCGAGGTAGGGCAGGATGAATTGACATATGTGGTCGATCCCGATGTCCAGTTTCCCCTTGAAAGCCGTTTCGTTCTCATCGTCTCCAGGGAACTGACAACACTGCAGGCCCCGACTTCCGTCCTGTGGAGGGACCTGGAGTATCATTTCTCCACGGCCGACCTGCCGTTGGCCCATATCTCTGGCACCCTCCTATTCGAGGGTATGGCCATGGAGGATTTCAGGGTGGATTTCGGCCCTTTCTTTGCATTTACGGATGTGACAGGCGATTTCAACATTTCGATAGATCCTGTGGGTCCGATCACATCCGATATATTCTCCATCAACGGGAGTTTCTACGGTTACAGTACTTACACCTCGGAGCTTGAACTGGAAGCGGGTTCCGATCTCATGGTCGGGACCATCGACCTGTTCCATGTCCAGGGCTGGTATGAAGTTTCCCCGGCTCCAGGGTCGATCAATGTGGACCCCTCGACAGCCGTGGTGTTCACGTTCATGAAGCCCATCATGGTCCCACGAGAGGAACGTTTCAACAAGCAGTTTTCCGTTATAGCGGATGGATCGAGCGCTCCTGTAGCAGGTCAGTATAAGGTTTCCAGCGATAACAGGACGGTCACCTTCACCCCCGGATCGGACCTTGAACACGATACCATGTATCATGTAAGGATATCCCCGGAGCTGAAAAGAGGTGATAATGTTTCGATGTTCCCGCTTGGGAACTCCACGGATTTCAGGGTCAGACCACCCTCGATAGAGATCATCGTCATGGAACCGACCGATCCGCAGTCCTTGTCAATAGATGGGGGCATCAGGATCTCGTTCTCAATTCCAGTGAAGAAACCCCTCATCGAAAATGATGTCAGCATCGACCCGACAGTGGAGGGCACCATGTTCACATGGGTGTCCGGTTCGGAGGTCACGATAACCGCTTTCTTCAAGATGGACACCGCATACGACCTTGAGCTGCCCGCCGGTATCTACGGTCTGGAGGATGAGCCTCTGACGACCGATCTCCTCTTCTCGTTCAGGACAACTGATGGATATGCAAAGGGACATTCAATGGGGACCCCACAGATATTCCCGTCCCCCGAGAGCGTGTGGGAACCCGGTCAGAACATCAGGCTTTCGGGGAGCGTATCCAATTCGACCGGTTATCTGGTCATGGTCAGTTTCCTCAAGGACGGGACCTCCAGCGGGGAGGCTACCGCTCTAGTTGACGGGGAAGGCCGTTACGGTGTTAACATCAGTGCACCCGACACTGCTGGCGAGTATCTCCTTTCACTAGTCGTATCCATGCCAGGCGGTCCGGTGGCCGACGAGAGGACCTACGAAGTGGAGGTCGGTGATGCAGGGGCGGCCTCCGAGCCGAAGGACGACCTCACATTGGTCATCATACTGGTCATTATCATACTGCTGGTGATCGCGGTGATCGTCGGGGCCGTGCTCATTGCAAGAGGTCAGAGGGCCAGGATAGGATCGGAGATCCAGGATATCGATTACACGGAGGTCGAATCCGAGTGGGAAGGAACGGAAGATGAATGGTGAGGGGGCAAGTTCCCGGATGGATCGAAAGCATGGTCCCTCTGTGAACATTTATATCCATTGTCCCCGATAACCCGAATCCAGACATGGTCGGTCCTGATCCCCAAGATGCTGTGGTGGGTGGCATGAACAGGTATGACAAGTTGGTTAGGAACATCGGCATAGGTATCTTCATCGTGATGCTGGTTACGTCGATCGTACTGGGCAGTGATCAGGGTTCCTCCGGGCCACCTCATCAAACTGATACGGTCAATGTTTTCGAGGGTCTGCTGCTGCAAAGGGCGACGGCAGCCCAGGATGATGATCTCAGCCAGGGCGACACAAGTACGATCACGATCGCAGAAGGGGATGGCGAGGTGATAAAGAACCTGACAGCGAAGCTCTCATGGACGGATGAGACCGAACCCCCGGGAAGGCCGAGGGTCAGGCGTTACGAGAACCAGCCTGACACGTTCTCGCTTAGGGTGACCTACCCCGATGGCAACTCATCCGACATCCAGGGGCAGAACCAGATAGGTAGCCCGGGTATACTTGAGGTCGTGGTATCGCTCGATGACGAATACCTGAACACCCTGCTTGACGTGGGAAGGCTGGGTCGGGGTGTATGGACCATAGAGGTGACCCTTGTAGGTGCCGGGATATGGACACCTGTCCTGGGACCGGGTGTCATAGGTCTGACCGATGACGGGAACGAGTTCTCGCTGACAGCAGATTATGAGTATTATCAGCTGGAACTCCTGGAGGATGGATGAGGGGTGTGTGGAACATGAGCGACTACGAACCTTACATCTCTCCCGACCATGACATACCCGAATTCTCATTGAAGGCCATAATCGTCGGTGTCATCATCACCATCGTGATGGGGGCAGCGAATGCCTATCTGGGCCTCTTCGTCGGTATGACCGTCTCGGCCACCATTCCTTCTCTGGTGTTCGCCCTAGCCATCCTCAAGATGTTCAAGGGGAACATACTCGAGATCAACATGTCCAAGAACATAGGCGTGGCCGGTGAGGCACTCGCAGCCGGAATAATATTCACTTTCCCCGCCATGATCGTGATAAATCAGATGACCGGTAACGGCGGATGGGAAGAGATGTTCACATTCAAGAACATACTGATAATGGTCATCATCTCCCTGATCGGTGGCCTCTTCGGCATACTCTTCACCATACCGCTGAGAAAGGTCTTCATACAGGACCTCGACCTTCCATATCCCGAGGGGGTTGCGGCCGCCGAAGTGCTGAAAACAATGGAAAAGGGCGGAAGGGGGATCTGGTACATCGCCATCGCTGCGGGTATAGGCGGCCTCATGAAATTCTCTGCCGAATCAGGTCTGTCCCTCTGGAAAGAGAAGGTGGAAGGTGTCCTGAACTTCGGCAGGATAAGGTTTTTCGGAGGAGTCAACATCTCACCCGCTCTGCTGGGGGTCGGATATATCATAGGTTTCAAGATATCCTTCATAGTGTTCTCCGGGGGGATACTTGGATGGTTGATCGCCATTCCTTTAATAGGGGCGATCCAGGGATGGCCGGGAGGGAACCCGATAGACGCGGTCTATTCGATCTGGTTCGATTACACCAAATGGATCGGCATCGGAGCTGTTCTGACGGGAGGCATCTACACACTATGGAAGATGAGAGGCCCCCTCGGCCAGTCTATAAAACAGACCCTTGGGGGGAAGAAAAGGGAGGCGAACCTTCCGGCCCCCATCAGGACAGAGAGGGATTTCCACGTATCGATCATCTACCTGGTCATACTATTCATTGCCGTACTCGGTCTATACCTGTTCATAACAGGCGAGGTCTTCCCGTCGATAATCCTTGGCCTCGTGATGCTGGTGGCCACTTTCCTTTTCACGGCCGTGGCCGGATACCTGGCTGGAATTGTGGGTTCCTCCAACAATCCGATATCTTCGGTGACCATCACTACACTGGTCATCACGGCATTCATGTTGCTGGGCCTGAGTGCCATACATCTGTCAGGTATGGACAAGGCGGCAGGTATGGGAGCCACCATTCTGGTGGCCGCCATCGTCTGCTGCTCCGCTGCCATCGCTGGAGATTCCATGCAGGAGCTCAAGACAGCGCAGATACTCGGAGCCACACCAATAAGGATCCAGTGGGGCCGGTTCATAGGAGTGGGCGTCGGAGCCGCAGTGATACCCATAATCGTTGGTCTCCTGGCGGCAGCCTACGGGATCGGGACCCCGGCCCTGCCCTCACCCCAGGCCGTGATAATGGGGTCAACGGTCTATGCCATATTCAATATGGAGTTCCAGTATCTCATGTTCGGGATAGGGGTCCTGATAGCGGTGTTCCTGATATGGAGGAAGTTGCCGGTGATGGCGGTTGCCATCGGGATCTACCTTCCGTTCACACTTACGACCCCCATCTTCCTTGGCGGGGTACTTGGCTGGTTATCCGAAAGGTGGGTCGTGAAGAAGACCAGGATGTACGACGGTCTCCAGGGAGAGGCCCTTGAAAAACGGATATCCGAGAACAGGGAGAGCACCTTCAACAAAGGACTTCTCTTCGCTGCGGGGCTGGTTGCGGGTGAAGCGGTGCTCGGGGTCATCGTAGCATTGATAATCATCATAGGAGGCCCCGGTGCCATAGCAGTGTTCTCCAAACCTTCTGCTATCCCGGGTCTGCTCGGCCTGCTCTTCATAATGATGATGATCGTCTACATGGTGATAAGGGATCACCTGGGTCAGCTCTCCGGATCCCAGGCAGGGTCTGTGATGTCCTCTGTTCTCAGAAGGAAATGAGCAAAGCGGAGGCAATATATTGGCCGCCAAGATGAAGCGCCCCCTTGCAAGCAAACCTGTGCCCAAGGTGGAACCACCCGAGAAGAAGGATGATGCAGAGGATGAGAGACCCTGGTGGGCAAGACCTGACGATGAGCTGGTAAAGGATAGGGCCGGTAGGATAAAGGAGTGGTATGGTTCAACCAAAGTGGAAGTGGATGAGGAGGACCGGGACCAGCTGATCGAGGAAGCTTACCGGAGGGACCCAAGGGTCCAGAACCTGCTGGACATGGTGATCGAGAAGGAGGACGGGATAAGTGTGAGGGGGGAGTATCTGGTAATACCCCTCTATTCTTCGAAAAAGGGTAAGAACGTCGCCAGGGTCCTCGGGTTGAAGACCGTCAGGAGAATAAGGCTGGACGAATATGGTTGGAGCGTATGGAAGCTCATGGATGGGAACAGAGATGTAAGGACCATAGGCCGGCTGCTCTCCGACCGGTTCGGTGAAGAGGTAGAGCCTCTGTATCCCAGATTGTCAAAGTTCCTGGCCTACCTGCAGAACCTCAAGCTTATCAGGATAACGGAGAGAAAGAAGGGCTGAGCTATCTCGATCTCTTCTTCTTTTTCTTGCTCTTCATCTCGGGGGCAGGTTCAGGCTCCTCCTCCATTTCCATGTCATCCTCTGTCATTCCCTCATCCAATGCGACATCGTCCAATTCCTCCAGTTCTTCCTCCTCCATTTCATCCATGTCCTCATCGAATTCATCCTCCTGTCCCTCCTCCTCTTCGTAGGGCTCCTCTTCCTCGTATTCCTCATCGTCGTAGGGAAGGTCATCGTCGTCTTGATCCTCTTCATCATCCGAGTAATCCTCTTCAAAGGTCTCCTCATCGTCATACTCGTCGGTGCTGTCGTAGGAGTGGTATGGTTCGACCTCTTCTTCCCCTTTCCTTGACGAGAGGCGTGAATAGACTAGCAGGATTATCACCAGGATGATGGCCCCTATGGCTATGGCATAGAGGATGTATTTCGAATTGTCATTCTGCTCCCCTGGATCGGGTATCGCCGTCGTAGTGAAGGACCAGGTATTGTTGGTATAACCCGCCGGGAAGCTTGTGCCATCCACGGAGATCGCTCCGGGGCCAACGATCACGGTGTACTCGGTCCTGGCAAGGAACCCGTCATGCTCTATCCTGAGGGACCTGTTGTTGTCGGACCATATCATATGGGGGTTCTTGAGAGATGGGGCTATGAGGAGAGCTTCCTCGACCGAAGCCGTGACGACGGGTTGGTTGAACTTGATCACCACGGGGGTCTTCAGGTCCACTGCAGAACCGTATGGGTTCATTGCGGTGATCAACAGGTCCTCGGGTTCCGGTACGTACGTATAGTAGGAGAGGATAACATCACCGATGTCCTGGTCTCGGTCATCGAGTGTGAGCTCGAAGAAGTTAGTTGTCAAGGCGAGATATCCGGAGATCTTGAGGGAAGGGTCTCCTCCGACACCCTCCGGCGGCACCACCTGGAACCTGCCCCTCAGAGGCAGGTTGGACAGGACGAACATCGCTGTCCCGTCTCCGCTGGTGTTCTTCTGGGTCATGATGATCCCGTAATCGTATTCCAATTTCACGAGAGCGCCGAATACGACCCCTGTACGCGGTCCATCTCCGTAGATGACCCTGAGCCTGATGGAACCATTTACCATTTTCTGATAATATTCCATCGTCAGCTCGATATCGATGATCTCCACCTCAGGGTCGAGTATCAGTACGTCGCTGGTCGCTGGTAGGTAACCCGACCTTGTGTCGACCTCGCCAAGAAGGTTCTCGGGAGGCGATGATCTGATCATATAGCTCTCGTAGGGGTCCCTTCCGATGAAACTGCCGATACCGGTTTCATTGGTCTTCATGACCAGCAAGACCGTGCCGTTGAACGATAGAAGCTCCAGTGCGCAGTTTGCAGCTGGAAGACCGGCCATGGGTCCTGTTTCATTGTAGTGAACTGTCACCCGGACCTCCATCATCGGCAGCTCCGTACTGGCCTGAAGGATCCGGCTGAATGGTGACAGGTTATCGCTCCCATCGTAAGCCTGGACCTGGAACCTGTAGCTGGAACTGAACTGCAATCCCCCGGCGGTATATGACCTGACGTCCGGTCCCACGGTCGATATCAGCTCGAAGTCCATCGATCCCGGGCCTGACATGAAGATCATGAACCCCTCGAGGTCGTCATCACCTGGATGCGTCCAGGACATCGTGATGGAGTCCTTTGTCGAGCTTACATAAGAGAGAAGCTGTGGCTGTGCAGGAGGGGTCCTATCTATCGTGACCTCCTGTACAACCGCTGTTGGCGGGGACTCCCATGTCCCGTCCCAGGCCGTCAGCCAGTAGAACATCCTCTTGGACGGCCCCAGCTCCGGTGACATCCAGGTGACGGTCGTGGATGGGATCCTGGCAGCGACTCCCTGGTCATCCATGTCCGGGTCAAGGTAGTATATGATGTATTCTATGGCATCGTCCGTGTTCGGATCCCATTTCAGGAACAGGGATTCACGCGTTTCGGCCCGCCTCACGCTGAAATTGGTGGGTGTGGCGGGGAGATCGATATCCGGGGATATCAACTCCTCGGTATGGGTATAGGATGTATCTATTGTGAATATCCCGTCCCAGTCCACTGGTGATGTACCTTCGGCATGGACGGTGACGTTCGTAACTCCCGTTTCGGGGTTGACAATGGTGTCCCGATAGATGCTGTCAAGCAGGACCAAGTCCCGTATCGCTCCATCGGCATCGGTTTTCTCGTCGGTACCTGCCGGATCGAAGAAAGATGTCCGGTAGGCCGGAGTGCCCCAGTTCTCCACCATGAGATCGACACCCTGGAAAGGTTCCAGGTTCCCACGGATCGTCCTTATACCGATCGTGTTGTAGATATCCAGCCTGCTTCCCCCGGAGATGCCGAACAGCTGGTGGATGGTGGAGTCACAGGAAACGATATGTGATAGATCAAGGAGCTCCATGCTGGAAAATTCCGATCCCGAGATATCGAGGGTGCATCCCGAAAAAGTGACCCCCTTTGAGGAAGCATAGATCCTGGACCTCGAAATGAGGCTGGAGTGGGAATTCTCCATCAGCAACCCCTGCCCGAGGGAGTCGAGTTGAAGATCGGTCATACGGAACGACCCGCCTCTCAGGGTCATCGAAAACCAGGCCCCCACGGATGAATTGACCTTCACGGAGGACATGTCCACATGTCCTCCTTCGTTCTGGATCACCATTGCCATACCGTTGATCGAGGTCAGGTTCATCGTGATATCGTTCAATATGATGTCGCTGCCCATGGATGACATCACCATCCCGGTGGAGAGCTCTCCGGAAACGGATATCGTGATGTTCTGGAGGGTCCCGTTGTGGCATTCCATAAGGAAGATACCCGTGGATGAGGGTCCATCCACCAAGAGGGTTATGTTCTCAACATTGAATCCGCGTCCGGATATCTGTACCCCCACATCCCCCGTGGCGGATATCTCATGGTGATCGTCGACCAATTCGGCATCGTGAACATCCTCTATCAGATAACCGTAGGATATATCCCCGGAGATGAGCACGGTATTGTTGTCGATCGCAAGGTCCCCCGCTCCTGTTGCGTGGACCGCTCTGGAGTCACCTCCGGAGAGATGGAAGATGTTATGGGACAATGTGGTATTATCGGTCCCTCCATGGACCCTGATGAGCGTGGTCAGGTCCGCTATAGAGGATAGACTGTTCCTTTCAATGGACAGACCGCTGCAACTAAGGGCGTCGATCAGCCTGGACTCATCCGCGGCAAGGGTGAAGAGTGAGGCGACAACACCGATATCCGTCGAATCGATCGCTTGCAGGAAGGTCGCAGGCCCATCCTGTACGATCCCGTTCGAATCCTTGACCATGAGGCCGGACGATCTATCGAAGAGTACTCCGATGGGATCTATGCTGTTGAGCTGAAAGCTGGTATTTTCCATGAATACGTTGGTGCATGACACCATCGAGGACCCTATTTTACCCCCTATCACATCGAAGGTCAACATGGAAATGCTCGTATTGGTGCAGGATACCATCTCCATCCCGGTGGAGCCGTCGAATATCGCTCCCATCATACTGGAACTTAAAATGGTCTGACGGCAGTTGCGGAGGGTGAGGCCTATGGTGTCGACCATGAGGATACATCTGTCGATGGTGATGTCCAGGCAATCCTCCAGGTATGCACCGGTATTGCCTGACCCGGAGGATGAGAATGTCACGGATATCAACTTTACAGCCGTAACGTTCCTGAACACCATCCCTGTCGAGGAGCTGTTCAGGTCCAGGTCCGTATCGATGATGTTCACGTATGAAGAATCACTTATACGGATTACATCCCCTGATGAGTTCATTGACGTCAAACGTGTTATGTTGATGTTCGTTGAATTCGCGGCGAACAGACCGCCATTGATGGGGCTTAGCAGTGATATGTTGAGAAGGGAGAGGTTGCTGCAGGAATGCGCCACGATCCCCGTCTGGGATGTTCTATTGAACACTGCATTCGATACGCGTATGTTGCTGCCGTTCAGGAAGAGCCCGCCGATATGGAACGTCAGTCCCGAGACGATAACATCTTTCGCAGTGACATTGATCGCGGGATCACCTGGCGTTGGACCTATGATGGTTTCCGAGGTCGTGTTCCCCAGAAGGCTCAAGCCGTTCGTCGTTACGGTTATACTCTCGGTGTAGGTCCCCTTCCCGATGATGATGCTATCGCCAGGTGAAGCATCGTCAACGGCTTCCTGGATACTTCCATATGTCGATCCGCTGCCAACGTAGAGGAAGGCTCCGGAGGTCGTCTCCACGGCGATGAACAGCATTGGTATCATCGCCGACAGGATCAGCAATGATACTGTCAGTAAAGGCCTTGACGACCTTGATATTGCACTTCTTTCTCCCATTTATCATATCCCCCCTTGGGGTCTGTCGTTCCAATGATGATATTACAGCTATTAAAATATCTCCTGGCCGTTCTATACCCAATACCCGCCGATGAACAAGCTCCAAACCTATTTATCGAGATTGATACTTTCACCCGTATGCATCCTTCGGATGATATCAGGGGTTCGAGGTCTGGCAGGCTGTCAGGCAGGAAGATCGTCATGGGCATCACCGGTTCCATTGCAGCTGTGGAATGCGTCAAGCTCGCAAGGGAGCTGATAAGGCATGGAGCCGAGGTCCACGCGGTAATGACCGAGAAGGCCTGCGAGATCATCGGACCGTACTCGATGGAATTCGCCACTGGTAACCCCGTTGTGACCCATCTTACTGGTAAGGTGGAGCATGTCTCCATGTGCGGTGATGTGGAGGGCAAAGCGGACCTGATCCTCATCGCACCCTGCACCGCAAATACCCTGGGGAAGATGGTCCACGGGATCGATGATACACCTGTTCTGACCTTCCTGACGACCGGCATCGGTACCGGGATCCCCGTGATGCTTGTCCCGGCAATGCACAGCACGATGTACGATCACCCTAAGGTAATGGAGAACCTGGGAGCTGCCCTAAAGATGGGTATCTTGGTCATCGACCCCAGAATAGAGGAGAAGAAGGCAAAAATGGCCTCCACGGAGATCATTGTGGAGCATGTGCTCCGCCTTCTCTCCGGCGGGAGCATGAGGAACGAGAGGGTCCTCATAGTGACGGGGGCGACCAGGGAGCCGGTGGACGATATGCGTATCCTCACCAACAGGGCATCTGGAGCATCTGGGATCGCTCTGGGTGTCGAGGCTTTCCGTAACGGCGCGGAGGTGCTGCTGATGGCCGGTGAGAACGTGGTAAAGATATCGGAGGCCTTGAAGGTCGACCGTTTCTCCACCACCGGGGACCTGCTTGAAAGGATCAAGGCCCTTCCCGGTAAATGGAAAGCTCCGACCATGGCTTTCTTCGCTGCAGGCATTTCCGACTATTCCCCGAAGAGGAAAGAGGGTAAGATACCCTCCGGGAAGGAGGAGCTGATAATAGAGCTTGGGCCCACCCCCAAGGTGATAGAGGTCTTCAGAGGGTTGTTCCCCGAAGCATTCCTTGTAGGGTACAAGGCCGAGAGCATCAGGGATCCCGAGAAGCTCCTTGAAAGGGCTTACGAGAGGTTGACCGCGGTCAGGATGCAGGCCATCGTGGCCAACGATCTATCGGATGTAACCCCGGAGACCAACACGGTATATCTCGTAACCCCTCAGAAGGAAGTGTTCAAGGTCAGCGGTAAGAGGTCGGATATAGCCAGTTTCCTCCTGGAGAGGACCATGGAACTGAGGGGTACGAGGTAGGTCAGATGGTCCTTCGAGGAATGGGTTTCTGCCCCGGTCACATCACCGGGTTCTTCTCCATCCACGATAAGGCCAGAAACCTGCTCGCAAGAGGCTCCAGAGGTGCAGGCATCAACCTGTCGCTCGGCGTCCTCTCGAACGTATCCATGAGAACACCCCAGGAGACAGGGAACGACGGGCCCATGGTGTTCAAGCTTGCCGTGAAAGGCGTCAACGACTTCTCGGTGGACCCACGGATCTACGGCAGCGTTGTCGAATACCTGCTCCCGGAGAGAGGCAAGGGCTGGGAAGTGAGCGTCCGTGCCACCCTCCAGCTCCCGGTCGGGCAGGGTTTCGGGATGTCCGGGGCCGGAGCGCTTTCAACGGCCATAGCCGTATGGGAAGCATTCTACTCCCGGGTCCTGCCATGGGACAGGAGGCTCAGGTTCAAGGCACAGCAGGAGGATTTCTTCTCCATGAGGACAGGAGAGTTCAGGGTCCGTCCGATCAGGAAGAGGCTCGTGGATCGGACCCAGCTGTCGATATCCATTCCAAAGGAGATAAGACCTGTTAGGTCGTCCGGGAAGGCCTCGGGAATGCTGGAGGAAGGGGGTGAGGTGAGGGCCGCTAATCGATGGCTGGACGATAGCCAGGCGGGATCCGACATGGGTCTAATCAGCTATTCGGATGTCGTGGCTTCCGCTCACAGGGCGGACATCCTGATCAAAGGAGGGTTGGGGGATGTGGTCGCACAGGCGAGAGGTGGAATAGAGATGAGGCTCGCTCCGGGGATCCCTCCCTATGGCGAGGTACATACGGTTCCCGTCAACATAGACAGCTCCCCTGGAGTGGCGGTAATGACCCTTGGTGACCCGATCGACACTTCAACGGTACTCACCAACGACCTGAAGAGGACCAGGATCAACGAGGCAGGGGAGACCGCTCTTGGCAACCTCCTCAACGATCCCACACCGGAGCGTATGATGATGGAGAGCTCCCGTTTCTCGAGGATGGCCCGGATGCAGGGTCTGAATGTCAAGGGGGCCCTGATGGAGGTGGAGCGATTCGCTTCGGCGGCTCAGATAATGATAGGGAACTCTGTTTTTGCTTTGGTGGGTGGTTCCGCCGGTCTGGTCCAGAAGAGGGCGGTGATAGATACCTGGAATAGGAGGGGGGAGGTCAAGGTCTGCAACATCGACCTGATAGGTGCCAGACCCGTCAACTGAAGGGGAACAGGCTCCTGTAGAGGTAAAGTGCCCTGAACATGTCCTTTCCGAATTCCTGCCAGTGTTCACCCACGGTCATGAAGTCAACGGGTAAGAGATAATGTGTAGCTTGGAATACCATTGGTATTTCCAGGGTTTCGGCAATACATCCTCTCTGAAGCTTGGATCAAACTCTGCTCCGGAAACCTATTCACGAATGATCGGGGATCTGATGGAGGTCATCTGGCGGGGTGAGTTTTTAATTTAAATACTGCTCCGGTAATATAATATTGATGATAGAATCATATATTATCTAAGAGAGTGCCGACCATGAAGTGTGGGATCTTTATTTGGTTCGTTATTTTCTTTCTAACATTTCTGCCATATCCTGGGTCTGGTGATAATAACCTGGATCATCCATCGAAAAGAAATTACAGTATCGTAAACGATATAAGTGATCTTGAAAATTATGAAATAGAGGTTTTCATAGAGAATAAAGGGCAATGGGATCCGTCAATACTTTTTGTAAGTGAGACATCCTATGGAAAGATCGCCCTTGCAAGGGATGGAATATATCATATGATCCAATCGATGGAAGGGATCGATCTTCAAAATCAAGTTGGTTCTTCAGAGACAGGTATCAAGGACTACTGCATTGTAAAGGTCCTCTTCGATGACGGGTCTTCCGACCAAATAAATGCGATCGATCCCGTTGAGACTAAGTATAATTTTTTCATTGGTAACAACAGATCGAGATGGGCTTCCGATGTCCATGGTTTCCAGGAAGTATATTACGAAGATGTCTGGAATGGTATCGATATTCGCTACTATCGCGTTGATGGATCTATGAAGTATGATATGATCCTTCATCCCGGGGCTGATCCAGGCCTGATAAAGATGAGAACGGAAGGTTGTATCGATCTAACCATTTCGGAAGATTCGATATTATTGTCAACCCCGATCGGAGTTAGCATCTCGGATTCAGGTTTGAATACATTCTACCAGGATAATGGGGAAAGAATAGGATCTTCCTTTTCACTTCGAGATGATGGTTTTGGAATCACACTTGACGCTTATGATGATGACAGGGAGGTCATCATAGATCCCAATCTCAGAGCATTGAATTTCTCCACATATATCGGAGGTTCTGGTCGCGATTGTCTTTATCAAGGGGATATGGACGATTTCGGAAATGTTGTGATTTGCGGTGAGACAAGATCATTAGACTTCCCCGTAACAACCGGTTCCTTTAATACAACACCTACTGGAAAAAATGCAGTTGTTCTGAAACTGGATCCAGATGGTGGAGATCTTGTCTTTTGTACATATCTTAGTGGCTCGTCTTTTACTTATTGTCGAAGTATTAAGACGGATTCCAAGGGGGATATAATCGTTGCTGGATTTACAGATTCCATTGATTTTCCTGTAACCGATGGCGCATATCAGAACAATAGAAGTGGTGGTTATGATCTGTTCATTTCAAAGATCTCAAGCTCGGGCTCAAGTCTCTTGCTCTCGACATATATCGGTGGGTCTGATTCTGATAAATATCCAAACATAGCTATAGACGATTCTGATAATATATTTGTTGCAGCAGCTTCTCAATCATTTGATTTTCCAATTACTTCGGATGCATTCCAATCATTACTTGCATCATCAGGAATTTCATACGATATTGTCATTTTTCACATCGACATTTCCAGGATGTACTTGCTATATTCCACATACCTGGGAGGCACCTCTTCACAGTTACCCTATGCAATAAAATATTATTCAGATTATCTCTATGTTTGTGGCTCAACAACTTCATCGAACTTCCACGTCACGAACGGTTCTTTCCAGACAATCTTCAGCGGTCAAGAGGATGGTTTCGTAATAAAGATCGATGTAAGGAACTTCAATTTCGTCTACAGTACCTTTTTTGGAGGATCCTTCTTGACGAAAATCATTGACATAGATACAGACGAAAATGGAAATGTATATGCGTGTGGATTCACGGATTGCGCAAACCTTCCCGTCACGATGGGAGCCAATGATACGACATTCAATGGAGGGACCGATGGTTTTATCATGGCATTGGATCCGTCAGGAAAATCCTTACTATTCTCCACCTATGAGGGAGGGAAAGCGTCTGAAATGCTGGTTGGATTATTTAGAGATAATGAGGGTGCTATTCACGTCATCGGATATGGAGATGATATGAAAGATTTCCCGACTTCGAAAGGTGCGTTCCAAACGAAGCCCGCAGGTGAATCTACCGATGGAATTTATATGAAAATAAAGAAAGATGGATCCGGATATCATTACTCGACTTTGTTCGGAGGTTCAAAAACAGAAAGACCATATGATATTTTCGTCGATAATGTTTCGAACCAACCGATAATGTTGGGCTATACCGAATCATTGGATTTTCCCACTAAAGAAGGAAGTTTTCAGACCAGCTTCAACGGAGGAGTTCATGATGGCTTCGTTATGAGATTGGATGCAACACTACCTCCAGAGGAACCATTGAATATAACCGCGAATCCTGGTAATTCGTTGGTAGAGTTATCATGGGATCCACCTATATCTGATGGTGGGAATCCAATTATCGAATATAATATATATAGAAGTGGAATATCTGGGTCACTCAATTTTTTATGTAAAGTTCTGAATAACTCCTACAATGATACTTCCGTTCAGAACGGTAATGATTACTATTACGCGGTGAGAGCGGTCAACAAAATAGGTGAAGGGGCATTCTCGGTCGAGGTAAAGGCCAGACCCGGGACAATATCTGATCCTCCCAATAATTTTAATATCATAAAGTTTGGAAATGTCTTTGTCAACCTTTCATGGAACGCCCCTTTCAACAACGGAGGTCTGGAAATTTCGGGATATATATTGTATCGTTATAACGGGACCTCCTCAGATCCATATATAAGATCCTTTGATTACAATATTAAAAGGTTTTTAGATACTGATGTAACAAATGGCCTCCTCTATCGCTACCGCTTAACTGCACTGAACACTATGGGTGAATCGGATCCGACGCCAGAGATCAATGCGACCCCCATGACGATCCCGGGTGAAGTAAAGAGTTTCCAAGTCAAGGGAGGTCCAGGGTACGTATTGCTAACGTGGGAAGCTCCCCGAGAAGATGGAGGATCCGCCATAATCAAGTATACAATTACAAAAAATGCAGGATCGCCAATTCTTATTGATATCGGACCGATGATACTTGAATACAATGACACCGATGTTGTAAATGGTGAGGAATATACCTATACAATAAGAGCCAAAAACCTTGCCGGTTTCGGACCTCCATCTTCGAGTGTTAGTGTTGAACCGTTGGACATACCCACACCTCCAAGATCGGTGAAGGTAACAATAAAACCGTTATCGGTCATTATTTCATGGGAACCACCGGAGAGCGATGGAGGTTCTCCGATCGAGGAGTATTGCATTTATCGAAGAGAGGGTGAGTGTGTTATCAAGGAGACGGTGGATGCTAGCTTTACATCTTTCACTGACGTATCTCTTACAAATGGTATAACATATATTTATCGGATCACCGCGAAGAACCAGGTAGGCGAGTCTGCCCCATCGATCGATGTCAATGCCACACCGCTTGACAGCCCGGGATGTCCAGTGGGTTTATCCGTCGCTGCATGGGACGGATATGTGATACTCACATGGAAAATCCCAAAAATGGACGGGGGGACTCCAATACTTGGATACACCATATTCCGTGGTGAGTTGGGATCCAGTATGACACTTCTATCCGATGTGAAACCAGAAGTATTGACATACAACGATAAGACAGTGACAAACGGTAAGGATTATGTTTATCAGGTAAGGGCTTTCAACGCTTTCGGAAACGGGACCCTTACGACATCGGTGAGTGTGAGGCCGGCAGGTCTACCGTCACCTCCGGCCCAGATAACGGTGACGTCAGGAGATCATACTGTAGATGTAGAATGGCACAGATCCTTGAACGACGGAGGCTTGGCAATAGACACGGTGAGGATCTACAGATGGTCATATAGAACATCAATGGAGATGGTCCATGAGACTGAGAACCCGGAAGGTAATTTCTGGGATACAAACGTGACGAATGGTGTGATGTACTCCTACAGCCTAACAGCCGTCAATGAGCAGGGGGAGGGGCCGTATTCCGATACGTACAATGTTACACCTCTCGGTAGACCGACAGTTGTAAAGGATCTTTCATTAAGAGTGATCTCATCTGGTTCTATCGAGATCACATGGACCGCACCGGATAGTGATGGAGGATCCCCCATACTCAAATATTTCATTTACAGGTCAATGGATGGATCATCGTGGTTGAAGATCGCCGAGGTTCCAGGAGATGATATACCGATTTTTATTGACGAGAATTTCGAGGCGGGTTGGAATGGATACAAATTGTCCGCCGTGAACGCTTTGGGAGAGGGGCCACTGACCGATACACGGATGGTCGAATTGAAGGATAAAGAGGCACGGCTCTCTGGAATGATGATTTTTATCCTTATCTTTGTTATTGCAATTACTATAATGATGATTGCCGTTGTAGTTTTCATACTGATCAGAAGGGCTAACAAGATTCCGGAGCAACCTATGTTGAGATCTACATCGATCACTGATCTATATCAAATGTCCACAACTCAACAACAAGAATCGGCGATCCTGGACTCTGAGGTCTCCTTTTTGGAGAATGTTGAACAATAATAAAATTTTTTCTTTTACTGTGGAAACCAAATACATATGAAACCCTTTTATGTAAGGGATTACCGCCAAGCAACTATAAACTAAAGAGATAACGATACCTAATAGTATCCAGAGGAGAGGCATATTTTCATATAACACGTATCAAACAGGTAAAGGGACTACAGATAGACGCCAGGAACGATTATTTCGCGATCTACAGGATCCTAACCAAAGAACCAGGCCGTATAAGTGCTTTCAAACGGTATTTCGGAAACACATGTCCCTTTAATCGGATGTTGGGAATCTATCCCGGATGGCTGATTATACCGGTTAATTTAATATAATACAATTCATGTTTGGAAATGTATCTGGTATATCTGGCAACGGGGAAAGATGGTGATATATGGTGTGGTCGGTCCGATGACCGTTCCCGCCTTAACTCCCGGAAAAATAGTAACGAGGTTTAAGGATTAACCGGTAAACTGATCTCAAGAGCCTCCAGGATCGTCCTCTGCTTTTT
>JAFGLL010000115.1 GCA_016928095.1 Thermoplasmatota archaeon | reverse complement strand
CGGATAGATATCACTTACAAAGAGAAAAAGACCACCGAGATGGTAACGGTACCCCGGAACGACGGCTCATTCACCTTCCAGTTCGATGTCAACGAAAAGACCTACCAGATCGGTGGTGAACCGGAGGAGAGGCCGTATATCAAGGAGGCCATCGGTCTCGTACTGGTGGTGGTCATGTTGATAGGCCTCTTCTTCCTGGCCGCCAGGGTCAGGTCGATCAGGGAAGCCATCAACGAGAAGAGGAGGAAAGGAAGGAAGAAGGTCGAGAAGGAGGAGAAGGACCGATGGTACGAGAAGCTGATAATGGACGAGGAACTGAAGGAGAGGGTGGTAAGGTGTGGCGGGGTGCTGCTGCTGTCTCTTTTAGGTCTCTTCTGGGCGCCTTTCTACCCCTGGTGGATGGTGCTGATATTTGCAGCATTCCTGACCGCGGTAGCCTACAAATATCCCTATATCTCGATGCTCGTCATGACGGTCCTCGTTACAGCTGCAGCATCATACCAGTCCAGGGAGTTCGGTTGGGTGTTCCTGTTGTTCTCATTGGTGGTGATGATCGGTGGTTTCTTCGACTGGAGATATGCATATCTCAGCTATCTCACGATCTTTGCGGCAGGTTACGGTCTCGGTTTCGCCGTTCCGATGATCGCCGCGGTCGCATTCTCGCTCTTTCTGGGAACGGTGGTCCTCATCACTGCCGGGATCTTCCTTCTCGTGGTCGCGCCGTCAGGGACCTTCCAGTGGTTCTCCTTCCTGGCAGTCCCATCTCACGAGAAGAGCTTCGTTCAGTTCGACAGGGGCGTGGACCCGAATTGGTCCCCCATCGATCTCGTCAACTCCATAACGGACCTGACCACCGTCGATACGAACATACTGTCCACCGTTCTCCAGGAGACCATGGGATACCTTGTCCCGCTTTTCGGGCTGATCGGCTGGGGACTTGCCATGGTTGCGGTCTACCTTATTTTCAAGAGATGGCTGAAGGGTGAGACAGTGCTCGATCGCGACCCCGGGAAATGGGCGATGAGAATGGTCCCGGCCTTGATCCTGATGATCTTCGGCGTGGTCTCCATACTGTGGGCAGAGGTGGAGTTCTCCATCTGGCTCTTGTTCCCGTTCCTTGCGATCATACCCGCCTCGCTCATTGCTTTCGGCGTGAGGGGTCTGGGTGAGGAAGCGCTGCCAATGGAATATGGTGTTTCCGAGATCAGGTCCTCCGATGTCGGTAAGAAGATATCCGAGATGGTGGGGTTCAGAAAGGCAACCTTCAAGGACATAGGCGGACTGGAGGATGTCAAGAGGGAGGTGAAGAACGCCCTCATGCTCCCCCTCCTGGAGCCGGAGATGGCGACGAGGTACGGCGTTAAACCGTCCAAGGGGATACTGCTATTCGGGCCACCGGGGTGCGGGAAAACGCTGATGCTGAGGGCGGTCGCCTCGGACCTCAACGTGGAGATGATCGGGATAAAATGCTCGGACGTGATGTCAAAATGGTATGGTGAGTCCGAAGGTCTGATATCTTCGCTCTTCGAGGAGGCCAGGGCCCGCTCTCCCTGCATTCTCTTCCTTGACGAGATAGATGCCATTGCCAAGAGGAGGGACTTCTACTCGACCGATGACGTGACACCGAGGGTATTGTCCATCATGCTGTCGGAAATGGATGGCATGGACGAGGCCGAGGGGATAATAATAGTTGCAACCACGAATATGCCCGACCTGGTGGACCCGGCCCTCATGAGGCCGGGGAGGTTCGACAAAGTGATCTACATCCCACCGCCGGATGAGAGGTCGAGAGAGGAGATAGTGAAGGTCCACCTCAAGGGCAAGTTCGTTTCAAACGATATTGATACCGGGGTCCTTGCAAAGAGCACCAGAGGATTCTCCGGTGCTGACATAGCGAACCTCGTCAGGGAAGCCTCATCTTTCGGTCTCGAGAGAGCACTTGAGACGAGGAAACCGCAACCTATCACCATGCAGGACATGATGAAGGTGCTTGACGAGATCAAGCCATCAATCTCTCCCAAGATGATCCGGATGTACGACAAGCTTCGAAACGAGTACGAGAGAAAGAGAAAGAACACGGATAAGGAGAAGGTCGAGGATCCGGACGAGGGCATGGATGGACCATTGAAGATATCTGCAAGGAAGAAGAAGATCGGGCGGGTGGGTGATGAAAAGGAGCAACCTGAAGGGACCGACCATTGGGAGGAAGAATAGTTGGCGGATATCCTTGTGACGGGCTCGATCGTTATCGCCGTGATCGGACTGCTCCTGCTCTGTTACCTGGGGATGAAGTACCCCAGGGGACGCAGGGACTGGCCTCATGACGGTCCGAGGACGCTCAGTTACATCATCAGCGGGATACTGTTCTTCATCATCATGGGATCCATCTACTGGGTGACGCAATACTGGGACTATCCGGCATCGGGGAAGGGGGTCGTCTATCTCGCATTCCTCGCATTGCCGGTACTTGTTGTCCTGGGTTTCGTGTTCCCGAAGGGAAAGAAAGGATTGCTGGAATGAACCTTGTTCCATGTTGGAGGAGCTTCACCCTGCCATATACGGTATTCAATGGAATTCCAGGCCAAGGTCTTAGATCCGTTTAAATTGCTCATCTTGGGTGACCACGATCATCCATGGATCTGATCGATAGATGTGGCATTTATCTATGGCCTCATTCCCAATCCGTACCAAAATGATATTCATAAAGGAGGATAGATCGAACCTCATGGGAGCCAGGGATGGATGGGCGGCTTCATCTCTCTGTTTATCAATAGCGGTCATGATCGTTCTCCCCACAATCCTCCAAATATCAACAACGGGACCTTCCCATGCATTGGCAGCCCCCGATCGGACCTCCGCCCCGGTCCAGGAGGAACGGACCGGACCCGAACCATCTGTCATGAGATCATCGGGACCGATCTGTCTGAAGGATATCCAGGGAGTCCTGGTCATCGACTGTGATGGTGGCTCCCCCGACATATATCTCAGGAACTTGGAAGCAGTGACGATCAGGAACCTGGTCTCGGAAAAGAGATCCCTCATCGATATCGAGGATTGCACAATGATCGAATTCGACAATGTGGAGATCGACGGCCATGAACTTGGGATCTCAGGGGAGAGCATCGTTATCCGCAACAGTCTGATAAGGGATTGCTCACTGACAATGTCCGCCTGGTCCCGATCCGAATATTCCAACACAACCTATATCAACACGACTTTAAAGATCGAGTTCGAGGACGATGTCCCGGTTCATCACAACACTTTTCTGAACTCGACCCTGGACCTTTCTTACACGACCAATATGAACGTCACGTTCAATACTTTCATAGGGGTAAGAGCAAAACTCCTCGCTGAACCCCTGGATACCTCATATTCTCAGCACAACAGGATATTTTCAAACATCTTCGAAGGCTGCACCCATGGTTTCGAGCTTGGAGGGATGGCCATGACCCTTCATTTCTATTATTTCGAGATCAGGGACAATTACTTCGGGAACTGTACAGCCGCGATCTATCTCCCGTTCTGCAATGCATGTGAAAGCCGTGTATGGGGGAACATCTTCTACCATAACGGGGGTACCGGCGATAGCGGGACCGGATCCCAGATCTACATGAGTGTCTCCTATTCCTTCAACTCCGATACCTGGTATTTCAACGGCATGGGTAACTGCTGGTGGCACCATCGAACCCCCGACAGAGACAACGACGGGATAGTCGATATGCCTCTTGACCTCCAGAATCAGCAGCCGACCCCGATCCATGACAACTATCCTCTGACCGATGTCTACTGGAAGCTCTTCAAACCGAGGATAGATATCATCTCCCCGATCCCCGCGTCCAATTTGAGCCAGGATCAGAACATCTCATGGACCATCGAGAGCCCGAAGTTCAATATCACGACCGCTGAGCTCAGTATTGATAGGGGGGAATGGATAAGTGTTACCGATCTGTCCCATATGTTTCATGCCTTCGAACGCGGGACCCATACTGTTCACATCAGGGCATGCAACACGCTCGGGTTATGGAATTCATCCAGCGTGACCTTCACCGTCACCTACGGTCCGAACGCGCTTGTCATCCTTGAACCCGAAGATGGGGACCTAATGGCCGCTGACCCGGTCAGTTTGAGGTGGAGATATTCCGATATGGACGAGCTCTTGTCGGTTCGGATCACCACGAACGATGAGGAGCTCGATCCGGGAGTTGGAGTGAATGCATATTCTCTGGACCTCGAGGAAGGGCATCATATCGTTTCCGTTAAAGCATGGGACATAGGGTATCTCAACGCATCGGATTCTGTCGAGTTCGATATTGACAGGACCCCCCCGTTCGTTGAGGTCCTATCACCCAAGGACGGCGACCTGATCTCGAACCAGCTTGTTGAACTCAGATGGAATGTCACGGACAATCACAAGCTTTGGAACGCCAGTTTCAGGATGGACCATGGTCAATGGCGGGAGCAGGAAACCTTCCCTGGTATCGATCTCAAGGAATTCTTGGATTCCGGGGGCCACCAGCTTCAGATCAGATCATGGGACATGGCAGGGTTTCTGACGGAAGTGAACGTGGATTTCGAGATCACAGACCACGGTGGGGACTGTATCATCGAGCCTCCGGGAGACGTGGTGACAGCGGTGCCTTATGTGGATTTCGAGTGGAAAGAGCCGGACTGGCTGGATATCGCTCGAACCGAGATGTATATGGAAGAGACCGGAACAAGGATCGATCTGACAGGTTCGCTCTCGCATGAACTTCATGTGGAGAAAAAGGGCATCAACACCATTTTCCTCAGATTCTGTGACGTTTATGGCAACCACTACATGGAATCAAGGACCGTCATCCTCGACCAGGACCCGCCCTTCGTGGATTTCCTGGATAAAAGCGTTCATGTGAACCGGAGTTCGTTCGAGGTCTTATGGAGGGGGAGGGACGAGTTTGGCATTTCGGGATACTGCCTGCAAATGGACGGCGGAGATTGGTCTGACATTTCTATCGACACCAATGCTGCTTTGACGGACCTGTCCGAGGGAAAGCACTCCCTGACAGTGAAAGCGATCGACCTCGCAGGGAACTCTGCAAGAGCCACCTGGGAGTTCACTGTTGACACAATTCCACCATCGGTCGACCTCCTGGTCCCGGAAGAAGGATCAGTGATCCCGGGGCCTCTCTGGGACATTGTATGGATAGCGGTTGACGAGAATGATCATCTGGATATAGTGTTGAAGGTAGATGAGAGAGAATACTCCTATTCGGGTTCGGGGGGGCGCCAGGTAGTTCTCACTTCAGGAAAGCATACCATCCGTCTCCTGGTAATGGATATCGCCAATAACAGCATTGATCTCGGTTCCACCTTCTATGTCGATAATGAGGAGCCTATCCTCCAGTGGATGATGGAGACACAGGAATACTCAAGAGAACGAGATATCGAACTTCGATGGGAAGCGATGGATGATACTTGGATCGCTGGACAGTTCCGGGAGATCGATGGATATGGGCTCTTTCCAGTTACGGGGAATAGTTCCCGGATCTACCTGGAAGAAGGGGCGCATTCTATCAACATCACCGTGACCGATGCCGCCAGCAGGGTGTCCTCCATCATCTGGGAGGTTTTCGTGGATGCTTCACCTCCGGAACTCCAGTCCCTCGCCTGGACCAGGACAGAGAAAGGTGTGGAACTCATGGGGAACTTCTTTGACAACCAGAGCGGGATATCATCCGTGGTCCTGATCCTCGACGGAAACCTTGTTGGAAGCATGGAGAACGGCTTCACCTACTTGGCGGACCTTGATATCTGGAAGGAGAACGCCTTCCAGGCCGAGGTGTCCGATATGGCTGGATGGACCTCGACCTTCTCGGTGACCGTCCCACCGGTCGAACCGGGAGAAGAGGATAGCAAAGGTGGATCATGGATGGCCATCATCCTGATAATGATCGCCATCCTCCTCATGGCGGGGGTAGCGATCTCGATGTTCTTCCAGGTTCGAAGGAAAAATAAATTGCCAGAAGAAGAAGAGAAAGACCGTGGAGACGTTCTAAAGACCCGGTCTCCTACGATGGATGCCATCCAGCTTAGAGCTCCTCCTCCTTCGAAGTTCGTCCCTCCACCACCTTCGACCGAAAGGCTGCCTCCCGCTACAGTGACCATTGAAAATGAGGGGCCCTCCGAGAAATGATCGGTCCGTTCCGGAAGCTTCGTAAAAAGCTCAATCCAGTCTCTCGGAGAAGTACACTATCCTTCCCGGGGTCTCTCCTATCCTCCACGCCCAGAGCCCCCCTGATCTGAATACCAGATAGTTCCCCTTGTAACCAATAACATCCCCTCTTACGATCTCGTTATGATATCTCCTCGGGGGCGAGGGAAGAGGCTCCTCCAGCGGAAACTTCAATATCACGGGCCCCTGCTCGAACTCGATCGGGGCCTTCTCTATCTTCACCTCACCCCCGACCCCCGAAACGATCTCGTCCCATCTACTCGACAGATATATCTTGAGGTCCGAGAGCCTCTTTAAAATCTTCGCATCATCCCTCGGGCGCCCCCATCCGGATATCTTCGAACTGGAAGGGACGGACTGAGGAAGCCCCAGGAGCTTGGAGATCCTCCACTCCATAACCCTCGCGGAATACCTGTCCCCAAGGACCAGCAGCGGCAATATGACATCAGCCCCCTGCTCCATTCCACGCGTCTCGAACCTTCTGAGCTGCGTCATCCCCACCTTCGTCCTCTCCCTGAAACCGGTCAGGTAAACCACATGCTCGATCTGGCAGAATTCCGCTCCGCAGGTCCCCCTGCTGCAATGCGGTTCGAAGATGCATGAGGGGTCTGGAATCTCGAAGGACATACAATAATTGCATTGAGCGAACTGTGAGGTCATATTATGGTCCGGGCAAGGAATATACTTGCCGTTATCGAACCTCCCCACGCAGTAAGAGGATCCGGAGGTCCTGAGGTTCACCTCCTTCATCTCCTCCGCTCTGATATCGAACGGGTCCCCGGAGGGAGTCAGGACGCCCCCGCATGACCTCATTGAAAGAAGGGTCCATGAAGGGCTTCCCCCCTCCCACGAGTACCCGATGACATGATACGGCACCTCATGCCTTACCATATCAAGGGTCATCCTCGCACATCTCTCGTGGGGAATGCCTTTTCCTCGGACCTGGGTGCTGTCCTCCATCATCAATTTAAAGTAGGGCTCCCTTTATATGCCTACTGTCCGAAGCACCGAAACTTCGTGGTGAACACCATGGATGCTCAGAAGAGGTTGGAACTGGTAATGGACGGGGTCGAAGAGATCGTTACCGAGAGGGAGCTTCTTGAGGTCCTTGAGACCAAAGAGGGTCCGAAGGCCTATGTCGGTTACGAACCCTCCGGATTCGTTCATATCGGATGGCTCATCATTACCCGGAAGATCGAACAGCTCATAGAAGCCGGGTTCACGGTAGACGTCCTTCTCGCGGACTGGCATGCCTTCATCAACGACAAGTTCGGAGGGGACCTGGATAAGATCAAGACATGCGGGGACTATTTTATTGACTGCTACAAAGCATACGGTCTTGAGAAGGAGATCGGGGAGGGGAAGATCAACTTCAAGTGGGCCAACGATATGGCCAACTCTGCCGATTACTGGGAGAAGGTCCTGAGGATTGCAAAATCCGCTTCGCTGTCGAGGATAAAGAGGGCAATGACGGTCATGGGAAGGAAGGAGAACGAGGGGGACCTTGATTCGTCGAAGTTCCTCTACCCTTCGATGCAGGCAGCCGATATCTTCGAACTGAAGGTGGACGTGGCCATCGGCGGAATGGACCAGAGGCATGCTCATATGCTTGCAAGGGATGCGGCAGACAAGCTCGGATGGAAGAAACCAATAGCGCTCCATACCCCCTTGTTGTCAAGCCTCACAAGGAGCGGACGGATGGAGATGATCACTGGACCCACGGGCGGTCTGGACCATGACGCCCTGGCAAGACAGGTCGAGGCCGATCTCGACGTTCTCATAGAGAACGAAGCCATATCCAAGGAGACAAGGAACCTGCTCCAGGGGCTCAAGAAGATGACGGTCGAGAAAAGGCACAATGCTCTTGAGGTCTTGATGGCAGGAAAGAGGCGGGTGGGGGGAAAGACCCCGATATTCGCAGTACTGAACAGAGAAGACCATAACGGCGACCTGGCCTTCGACGGGGACGACCTTCGGAGAATGAACAAGCATCTCAATGTCGCAAGGAAGGAGCTTTTTTCCTACCTCGGTATAGACCCCGATAGCGACCTTTCAGAAAAGATGTCCAAATCGGACCCCGATTCGGGTATCTACCTTCACGAGGAGGAAGATGACATAAGGAGAAAGATAAAGAAGGCATGGTGTCCCGAAGGGGTACCGGATAATCCGGTAATGGAGATATGCAAGACCATCATATTCCCCCTCAAAGGGGAGCTCCATATTACCAGACCGGAGAAATGGGGGGGAGACATGCATTTCAAGAACTACGAAGGTCTCCGGTCGGCCTTCGGCAAGAAACAGCTTCATCCGGCAGACCTCAAGAAGGAGGTGGCCAACCTGATGGTGGAGATCCTTAGACCCTTCAGGGATTATTTTAAGACCGGACCCAAGACCCTGGACGCTGTCAAGGAATATTCCAAGCAAATAGGTAGATGAGGCATCGACCGCTATCTTTTCATATTAAAAAGGGAATCGGAAAGAACCCCATTGACCGCAGGTGGACCGGATGGCAGGTGAGATAGTCGAGGGCATAAATCCGACACGGATGGAGCTTCTGTCCATCCGCAAGAGGAGGATTCTTGCGGAAAAGGGGCACAAGCTCCTCGGAGAGAAGAGGGACGCCCTCGTCGTTCAGTTCTTCGAGGTCCTCAAAAAGCGCAAGAAGCTCAAGAAGGAGGTAACGGATGCTTTCAAGGTGGCGAACATGTCCCTCGAGGAAGCGATGGCAAGGATGGGATACGACACCGTCAGAGCCCTTGCCTACGGGACCAGAAACCACAACCCACCGAACGTCGGATCGCTCAACATCATGGGTGTTCGGGTACCGGTCATAGACCGCACCACCGAGAAGGAAGCATCCATGCCCTGGGGTATCGCCCGGACCCCACAGTCACTTGATGATTCCACGAGAAATTTCCGGATAGCTCTGGATAAGGTCCTGATGCTCGCAGAGACCGAGGGGTCCATGGAGCGTCTCGCGATCGAGATAGAGAAGACCAAGAGAAGGGTGAACGCTCTTGAGCACATCTTCATCCCGCGTCTGAAGAACACCGAACGACACATCACAATGAAGCTTCAGGAGAGAGAGAGGGAGGACTTCTTCAGGAGAAAACGGATAAAGGCCCTGATGGAGAGCCGTGAAAAGAACCGAACCCCGGAGAGGAATGAATGAGCCGCGTGAGGAGGTCCGCCTACAGGCAGCCGGTCACACCGAGAGGACTGGAGGCCATAGAGAAGGGGACCCTCAAGTGGTTCGATACCGAGATGTACTCCAATCTCAACACCGAGGTCCTGGAAGAATACCTGGACAACAAGAACAGGAAGGAGAGCTTCGAGAGGTCGCATTTCTCCTGGGGCAAACTCCTTATCGTCATTCTGCTGGTCGGTCTTCCGTTCACCCTCATCTCGCAGTACATCGCCCTGAAGATCGGCCTGGTCACGGGCGGAGCGTTCTATGTGTCCTACCTCGTTGGTATGGCCATGAAATGGAAACCAAGCCAGGTGAACATCGCTTCCGGTTCTGCAACAGCCACCGACAGGACCGTGACCGGTTTCGTCTTCACCTTCCCCGCGATATACCTCCTGGCATATTCATCCCAGTATGTGATGTCCGACGGAAGCCCGCTGATCCCGCCAGGCATGATAGAGAGTTCCAACATCGTCCCCCTGGCAATGATCGCGAGCTTCTTCGCCTCCATCATGGGCATGATGTACTTCATAATATTTCGGAGGCTGTGGCAGGTGGAGGACCCGCTGCCGGCTCCGGGTTTCCAGGCCTTCGTAAAGCTCCTGGACATTTCCAATCACCTCTCTGCTGGAGGGGCTACTCAGGCGGCGCGCTCCATCAAACTGGTCTTCAAATCCTTCCTGGCGATGTTCATCTTCGCATTTCTCAGGGATTTTCCATTCGGAAAGGACCAGACACCCATACTGACCAAGATCATGAGCGGGATCGGGTTGTCGAGCATTTACGGCCATGGGAGGATACACACACCCTATATGACACCGAGCTGGACGCACATCTCCTACGAGTTCACCGGTATCGGTTTTGCCATCGGATGGTTCCTGAGGTCCAAAGCATCGCTCCTCGTCGCAGGCGGCTCCTTCGTTACCTGGTTCTTCATCATACCTCTCTCCGTCTGGATGGATGTACCGATATATGTCCCGATACTCGAGAAATACGGAGGGTCAGGATACATCTCGACCCATATACTGCCCATTGGCAACAATGAACTTACCCAGTACATCCCTTATGCATCCCCAGCCTTCGGAGCTGCCCAGGGCATAGCGAAGATCATCGCGATCGGGGCCATTCTGGGCGGAGGGACGACAGCTCTCATAAAGATGCTCCCCACCTTCAGGACCGTCCTCATCGATATAACAAAGACCGGTGGGGCCCAGAAGAAGGAATGGGTCTCCGGCAAGGGTTGGTATGAATGGCCCACCCAGCATATCTTCATAGTTGTCGGAGTGGCGTTCTTCCTGATCACCATTGCCTTCTGGCTCTTCGGGGGTTTCCCGTTGATATCTTCCATAGCTTTTTCGGCATTGCTTGTTATCCTGACGTTCATGCTGGGTGCCATCGCCGTGAAGATATCGGGTGAGGTGGGGACCACACCCGTATCCGGCACATCGTTCCTCACCCTTCTCATGCTCTTTGGGGTATTCATGCTGATCAGTGTCGTGTAACCGTTCCCAGGCGGAAAGAGCCAGATAGTCCTGATGGCACTCGTCGGGACCACCGTGTTCGGCTCCGCCATCTCCCTTTCCTCCGAGATCATGTGGGACTTCAAGGCCGGTCTGTATGCAGGTACAAGACCCATGCACCTCATCAAGGGAGAGAGCGTTGCGATACTGATCGGGACCCCTGCCGCCGCCCTTGCGGCAGCCTTCTTCGCCAAGATGCTGGCCGAGGGTACGCTCCCCCTGGAAGCACCCCAGGCTCATGCTTTCGCGGTCTTCGTTCAGATCCTGGCCGGGGGGAAGGTGATGTTCTCACTGTTCTTCCTCGGGGTGTTCATAGGATTCTTCGTGGAGATGCTCACCGGTATGGGAACAGCCTTCGGCCTGGGGATGTACCTTCCCCTCCAGTACACATTGATGATGGTCACCGGGGGCGCAGCCAGGGACATCTGGGAAAAGAAGTGGCTGGACAGGAAGGCTTCCAGGGAGAAATGGACGGAGGACAGAAAGACCCTCAAGCTCCTGGATTCCTACATGCTCATGACCGGATTGTACATAGCCGAAGCTATCATCGGGACCTTCCTGGCGATCTATCTAGTGGTCTTCTAGGTCCCTCGGGTAGAGATTTATAGGAATTGCCACGTTCTCTGAACGATGCCGGGGAAGAAGATGCGGACCGTTCGCTGGTTCACATTAGCTTCGCTTTTATTCTTTTTCATCGTCATCGTGGTGCTCCTCCTTTCCATGGGGAGGGACATCCTGGACGAGATCAGAGGTCTTAACCCTCTCTATGTTCTCCTCTCCATGGCCTGTTTTTTGGGTGTCCAGCTCTCATGGTCCATCAAGTACTATCTCCTTGTGAGGAGAGGGGTGCGGAAGGCATGGTTCCCCTATGTGGCCCTATCGAGCATGGCGGGAAATTTCGTCAATATCACCACACCCTCGGGCAGGATGGCCGGGGAGCCTGTCAGGGCAAAGATGATCGCATCCTGCTACAACAGCAGGTTCTCCAGGGTGTTCGCTTCTGCGATGATAGACAAGGCATCCCTCACGATCGCAATGATCTCACTGCTGGTGCCTCTGACCGTATATGCGACCATCACCTTCAACATGCCCAGGTTCCTTCAGTACCTGACCGGCTCTTTCGTCCTCTTCTGGATCATAATCGGCATTATCTCCTACCTTATCTTCCGCTACCTTGGAGAGAAGCAGAGCAAACGGGTGGGATCCTTGATCCACAAGGTGTCCAGGTTCCTCCTCAGAAGCCGGTCCAAGGAGAGAAGCTACTACGTAGAGAAGTTCAAGAGCGGTCTTGTCGAGTTCCGATCCTCCTTCAGGTTCCTTGCGAAGAACCCTGTCTACATGGGCGTCGATCTCTTTCTCGGTGTGATGATCTATTCCTTCAGGTTCGCTTCCGCTTACATGCTGTTCATAGCTGTCGGGCATAGCGTCCCTTTCTTCACGGTGGCCATGGTCGTGATGGTATCCTTCACCATCGGTCTGCTTTCACAGATGCCTGGCATGATCGGAGTGGGTGAGACCACCATGACGTATCTCTATTACTCCGTGGGCATAGAACCCGCGATAGCCTTCACGGTCTCCGTGATGACCCAGATGAACTCATACCTCTTCGAGATCGGGCTCGGTTATCTGTCAATGCTTGCCATGAACTTCATACTCGAATCCAGGAAAAAGAAAAGGGCTTCCCTGGACCCCCCTCATGACCAATGAGGTATTTTTCAAAATATCGGAGATCTTATACAACCTTGGTCAGGCCTGTATTGTTAGGGATAACGGAGATAGGGAGGGGTATTTATCGAAAGGAAACTATACGCTATGTATCGTAAGATAGGGGGCTCCTGATGACAACGGAAAATGGAAGAATAGTCGAGCTGACCGAAGGTAACTTTGATGATTTCCTTTCCAGGAACAGAGTGGTACTTGTGGACTTCTGGGCTGGATGGTGCATGCCCTGCCAGATGCAGACGAGGATGCTCATGGAAAGGATCAGGGAAATGCCGCCCGGAGCATACATCGCAAAGGTCGATGTTGACAGGGACCCGACGCTTGCGAACAGGTACAACGTAAGAGGGATACCCCAGATGTTCCTTTTCGTGAACGGCAAACAGGTGAAAGCGTGGACCGGCGTGACCCAGGTCTCCGAGCTCTTTGCGGAGATGTCCAGCCATTGAAAGGTCATATCAGACCGAGTATGGAGCAGTCTATCATATAAGGGGACCCGATGTCGGTCCTTTCGCCGGCGTTCCTGTTCGGGATGGAGAGGAGCCTTGCGGAAAGAGGTTTTTTCAGCTTCACGGACAATGATGCAACATCCCTCTGTGCTCCGGATATCCTTGAGATCGGTGTATCTCCGGGTACGGGTACTGCGTCCAGACCGGTACCGCAAACAGAGGAGTAAAGAAGCAGTTTCTGAGTGTCGATGGATCCGATGTCCGCTCCAGCCGCCAGACCGATATCCTCAAGGACCGGGAGCATGAGTCCGCTGTAACCGCATTTCTTGGCACGGACCATTCCCAGCGAGGATGTGATGGCCGAGCAGGCCGAGAGCGTACCGTGGGAACCGAAGGGAGCACCTATCAACCTGTCCACTGCCAGGGCTATCGAGGAGCCCTCATCCAGACCGGGAGCGAAGGAGAGGTCCACTCCTGTGTATCGCAGGTCCTCCAAAAGTGAGTTGGCGACCCCCTCGATCACGGTCAGCTTCTCGTTGTAGATGTGCCCAAGGAGCTTTGTGAACTCCTTTAAGGAGCGTGTCCGCTGTGCAGACTGATATACGAGAGGACCCGATTCAAGCCCTATCGAGAACGATGGGACACTGCCCTCATGGTAGGAGGCGGGGAAGAACGGTGTGTCAGGGGGGACGTTCGCCAGAGATGCGAACATGAACCCTTTCGAACCGTTGGAGGCTATCTTTGAGATCTCCCTGATCACCTCGGATGACTTTTCTATATTGGCCTCGCGGATGCCGGACCTGTCCGCAATGATGGCGGAGCAGCAGGTGGATGTTGTCTCCTCGATGATGGATGGGACCATATTGATGGCCGCCGGAGTGGTAGCCGGACCTATGGATAAGAAGTCGATCCCCTCTTTCCTGAGTATGCCTTCCATGTCCGCAACGAACCCGGGCACCCCTATAGGCATGCACTCAAGGGGGAATGTCTCCCACCTCTGGGTGGAGGCCCGTATGGTCTGGACCTCGATGCCTTCCGACACGAAACGGTCCCTGGCATCGTGGAGGAACCTGGCAGTTTCCTCCAGCTGATCCTCGACCCGGTGGAGGTCCAGACAGATGCCTGCGGTTATGGTCCTGATCCTCATCGTAATGGATATGGAGCATGCCAACAAAAGCATTTCGATTGGATGTGCTGTTCGAGTTCCCGGGCTGTTCAACCGGGTCCGAGAAAACCTTTCTCATTTAATGAACCTTCAGAACTCGAGTACCATTACCTCGGTACCGGGTACTATATCATGAGCAGCTGCAAGACCCTGGTTCATCTCGACCACATACCTGACAAGCCCTCCGCTTGGGTACCGTTTGAGCTCATTATCGGGAACTCCGGGCTCGGGGTCGGCCTCGTGTACGCCTATCACCAGAAAATCGGAGCTTATATAGACTATATCAAGAGAGATCAGGGTGTTCTTCATCCAGAAACTGACCTCCCTGGGGATCTCGTAGTAGAAGAGCATACCTTCGAGACTGCCCAGCTCCGTCCTGTTCATCAGACCGCGTGCCCTCTCCTCCTGGGTCATTGCGACCTCGCAGGTGAGGGTCAGCATCTTGGTGCCCATCCTGGAGAACTCTACGTAAGCCCCGTGTTCATCCTCCCCGTCATTATCGCCTCCGCCACCTAGACATCCACAGAGCGGGACAAGGAGCACCAGGATAGCAAGAGTGATGTGGTATCTGTTCATCGTTCCACCTCAGATCGAGAAGAGCACGACGGCTGCAAGCGCTAGGATCATGCCCATGCCCTGTTTTAAGGTGAGCGGTTCCCTCAGAACGAAATATGATAAGATGATGACAACAACAGGATAGAGAGCGGTCATGGTCACGACCACTGATGTTCTCCCCCGGGATAGGGCCATCAGGAAGAAGAGCGATCCAAGGGCTCCGGCGGTCCCAGCGATCAGGGCGAAGGAGAAACCTTTACCATTGAAATCCGGCCTGAAGCCGACAACCGCAAGGACTATCAATGCGACAAAAACTGTGCCGATGGCTTCGTATACAAGTATGCCTCCAGGCGCGATCCCTTTCTGGGATGCAAGTTTTGGAAAGAATCCCCACAGACCGTAGAGCAATAGAGAAAGGACAGCGAATATCAGCCATGGCTCCACTTTTCTCACCACGAGATGGGTATGGCGGGTTGGTAATTTAAAGAGATGTTGCCCTACAGGATAACTGCTTTATTTCCCGAGCAATGCCCCTTGCCATCTCATCGAGTTTCTGAAGGTCCTCCTCTTTTGGAGCACCCATTGCTTCGACGACTGGCTCCACGAACGTGCAGGCGGAGTTCCTGGCGAAGCTTTCGAGCTCCTTCACACCGCCGCCCCCCCAACCGCAAGAGCCGAAAACCCCTATCACATGGTTCTTTATCCTGGACCTTGAAAGGAAGTTGACGAACTCGTTCACCGGAGGGAAGACACCGGTATTGTACGTCGGTGTCCCGATGACGAGGCCCCTGTACCTCCAGGCATCGTTGATAAGATAGGAGAGATGAGACTTTGAAGCATCGTGGATGCGGATATTCTCTATCCCCTCCTCGGAAAGAATACGGGCGACCCTCTCGGCCATCTTCTTCGTGTTCCCGTACATGGAGCCGTATATAACTGCCGCTCCCTCCACGGTCTCCATCGATGACAGGCGGTCATAATAGTTGATGATGTATTCCGGGTTCGACCTCCAGACAGGTCCGTGGGTGGCTGCTACTATCTTCACGTCGAGGGATGAAAGTTTCCGTAAAGCTGTCTGGACCATAGGGGAATATTTGGCTACAATGTTCGTGTAGTATCTTGAGATCTCCTCCTCGTAGAACCCGATGTTGAGCTCGTCATCGAAGATACCCCCGTCGAGCGAACCGAAACCCCCAAAAGCGTCCCCGGAGAAGAGTATTCGGTCCTTTGTATCGTATGTCATCATCGTCTCAGGCCAGTGGACCATCGGAGTGAGATGGAACCTGAGCTTTCTGGAACCAAGGTCAAGCTCATCGCCGTCATCTACAATGTATATGTTCTCTGTTATGCCGTAGAAGTTCTCGAGGAACTTTGCTGTCTTTAGATTCCCCACGATCTTGATGTCGGGGAAAGCTTCAACGATCGCCCTGATCGACCCTGAATGGTCTGGCTCCATGTGATTGACTATGAGATAATCGATCTTTCCTTTCCCGCCCAGGAGACCTCTGATCTTATCCAGGTAAGGAGAGGTGACGGTGAACTTCACCGTGTCTATCAGGGCGACCTTCTCATCAGCTATGATGTATGAATTGTATGAGACACCACATGGTAGGGGCCAGAGTGATTCGAACAGATGGGTCTCCCTGTCGTTCATCCCTATCCAGTAAACGTTGTCGGTGATGGAGATGGGTCTATCCATAGGGAGGGCTCCTTTGTCAAAGGGAGATGATGAACATATATAAGGATTGCATATGGGGAGTTTACCTTTCCATTCACCGTCAGGAAAGAAACCATTAATAACAATGAGAATATAAGGCGCCCACCAGGAGGTCAAGTTAATGATCCCTATCGAAGACAGATGCACCTCGTGCGGAATCCCCCTTCAGGCCGAGAAGTCGGTAAAGTTCAGCTGCCCCAGATGCTCCAGCCATTACATCGTGAGATGCGGCCAGTGCCGGGACCAGTCTGCAAAATACACATGCCCCGGATGCGGGTTCGTCGGACCGTGAGGGGTGGCTGGAATGGGTGAAGTTTTCATAATGTACAAGATCATGCCGGAGGGTCCCGACATTGACCTCCAGAAGATCGCGGATAGGTTCGCGACCTTTGTCCCCGACCACGGACGGGTCTCCAGGTACGAGATCAAACCAGCCTTCTTCGGTCTGAAGATGCTCGAATGGGCCGTTGTCCTTGACGACAAGAAGGGCGGTGGAGAGGAGCTGGAGCAGAAGATGAACGAAACGGAGGGTGTCCAATCAGTGGAGATCCTCGAGATGGGCCTGCTCTGAACATGTTGCTCGAAGGTATCTGCCCTATCGGATCGACGGAAGACCCTGAAAAGGTCCGCCAGAGCATCCTTAACATCTTTCCGCAGAGCGAGATCGAAACCCGTAAGGATGGGGTTACATTCAATACATCGGATCATTCAATGTTCATCGACATCCTGAGAGAACAGCAGATAAGGGATACCGCTGTCATGCTGATGGAGGGCAGGCTGAAAGAGGATTCGACGAGGTTCTTCCTCAACAAACAGGCGGCCTTCATGGGCAGGGTGAACTTCACCGATGGAGATTCCACACTGGGGGACATCGAGGTGAAGGTACTGGAAGGCGGCCATGAACTGATCGAGGAGATCCGGCCGCGCCCAGAATAGGTCATGTTGGTTCAACACCACTTAAATACTGACCATCCCGATCAGTGTAACAATGGTAAAGGAACGGCTTCCTACGGCAGCTGCTATCCTGCTGGTCTCTCTTGCAGTGTCCATTGTTATCCTTTCCCTTCCAGTGAAGGGCGTTGGCACCTCCGGGATCGTGGAGATCGAGGAAGATACCTTCCATGTGGAGGTGTCGCCCCAGGACAGCGGTATCGTTCGGATAGAGGTCTCCTTGAGGTCCACCGATACCAGGAACTCCATCTTTGACATCGTTTCCGAACTGGATTCCCCGCCCACCTGGAGTGTTGACATTCCGGAAAAGGTCTATCTCGGACCGCTCGAGAAAAAAACCTTCACCGCCCTGGTGAGGTGTCCTCTCGGAGAGATAGCCGGGACATCGGCGACCCTCGAGATAAGCGCCTATCCCGAGGGGGTGGGGATGTCATGGGATGGGGAGGTATCGAGCGATTCATGCACCATCCTGGTCCAGCCCTACCTTCAGGCTTTCATAATGGTCGAGAACGACTACCTTCTGGACCTTCCGCTCGAGGGCGAGTATCAGGTCACTGTGAGGAACGATGGCAACACCCGGTCTCCCGTTGGAATACTGTCCGATGGGATAACGGGCATCTCCACATCGGGGCCTATCATCACCGAACCGGGGGAGACGGCCGTCATTGATGTGGGATATGAGCTTTCCGACGTGGCCGATCAGTATGCTATCGTTATTCGGGCGGTATCCGGAGATCGGGTATCGGATGAAGGTCTGGAGATCACATTCATCAGGGAAGGAGAAGCCCTTCATCTTCTTTTCAGGAGGGGGCCTTTCCTGATCATCAAACCTGCTAAGTTCATAAACCCGGAGATACAAAGAATGGACCTGTTCTGCCTGGGAGGAGAGCTCAAGAACGTCGGAATGGAGATGGTCGACGGGCCTGATGGGGCCAAAATAAGGACCGAGATGAAATTGGACCTTTCCAACCTGGACCGTGATACACTTTCCTATGAGATATCCGGTCTCGATAGGGACTGCTTCGTCATGGTCCGCGGATACGGATTCAGTGGTGAGACAAAGGTAGTTTCAAACGAGCTGCCTGTTCGGGTGAAGGCGGACCCCGCCCGGTCTGCAAGTATCCCTGTTCCGATCGTTGCAGGGGGTGGAGCTGCTGCGGCTTCGGTTATAATGGTGGGATCTGCAGCATATTTCTATTCTGCCTCCGAGGTGTTCAAGTACAGGTGGCTCACATTGGCGCTCGTGCCTCTGTACTCGTTCGTTCATGACGAGAAGGTCCTCGATCATTTCTTCCGCGGGCGACTGTTCGAGTACATCAAGGAGCACCCCGGCGTGACCTTCACTGCGCTGAAGAACCACTTCGAGGTGAACAACGGCACATTGACCTATCATCTGCACAGGCTGGAGAAAGAGGAACTGATCGACCACCGGAACCTGGGCAGGTACAAGATGTTCTATGCCGATGGTGTCAGGATCAAGGGCTGCGAGGTTGTGATCTCTCAGATGGACAAGGACATCATCGAACTTGTATCGAGGGATCCCGGGATAACCTCCGCGCAGGTCCTTGCCGATCTTCGCGGGGAGCGCTCCAGAAGGACCATATCAAGGCACCTCAAACAGCTTCAGAGAAAGGGTTTCATCGAGGTGCAG
Organism: Thermoplasmatota archaeon; assembly: GCA_016928095.1. Classification (GTDB taxonomy): domain Archaea; phylum Thermoplasmatota; class Penumbrarchaeia; order Penumbrarchaeales; family Penumbrarchaeaceae; genus JAFGLL01. The sequence goes on along the minus strand of JAFGLL010000115.1, from coordinate 3,055 downwards.
TCCCATCATGGAGAGAGAAGATTGTTCATTGCAGGCGAGCTCGAGAGGGTCTTGATGCCCAGAAGGGGAGTGGTCGAGGTCAAGGAAATGACCTCGGTGGAGACGTGATGTTTTTATCCTGTCCCGATCCACCCTGCAGCTACAATCATAATATAAGTAAAAGCGCCGCAGGGCGGATCCGTCCAGCCAAATACAATTATACCCACTTATATTCTTATTGGGCGGACCTGGATGTTAAGCTTTAAATTGCTCTATTCTTAAACATCCAGGAACAAGTTCGAACCCGCCCTGCGGTTAAAATATTTAGAAATTATTAGCGCCGCAGGGCGGATTCGAACCGGCGACCTTACGGTTAACAGCCGTACGCTCTAGCCAACTAAGCTACTGCGGCGTATGCTTGGCATAGGGGCCAATATTCAATTCTTATTTAAAATATGCTGTTTTAACAGATGAAGGACTGGACTGCACCCCGCGCAGGGGACACTCTGAATAGCCAACAAGACAATGATGATGAAGCATTTCGAAACAAAGAACATACTACGATCGAGAATTCAAAATGGCGATCCTTGCTCAGATGGAATAATAAGCCATATGCCTCTTCACGAAGCGGTCCAAACGGTCCTTGGATACCGGATAAGGTATGGAATTCAATTCCACAGGTATTTATTAGGAAAGGCATGCATCCAACTTTTAGCATTTTGAAGATGGGATCTCGAAATGCTATTAAAAGAGGTGGTTGAATGCATACGAAAATATTAATGGGACTGTCGATCCTGGCAGTGTTTGGGCTTTGCTTCGGAACAGGTATATTTTTCATGGCTGCCTATGCTGCAGACCCATGGACAGGAGACATCACCATCAACGCTGATGGAACCGTGTCCCCTTCGGATGCCCCCTTGGAACGTAAAGAGAACGAATACAAGCTGACGGACGACATTGATGGTAAGCTTGTTGTACTGAGGTCCAATATTGGTGTTAACGGGATGGGATATACCATCACCGGGGACTGGTCCGATTACGGGATATATCTCGACACCGTCAACGGGGTCACCGTGAAGAACTTCTATGTCGATTACACGTATATGGGGATCAGGCTCGATTCGTCCTGCGGGTGCACCATCAAGGACAATACAGTTACCAATACTTACCTGCAGGGGATAGCACTATGGTATGAATCCTGTGACAACACCGTGAAGGACAATTATCTGACCGGCAATTATGCAGGTATAACCATGATATATGATTCCGACGAGAACGTTGTGAAGGACAACATGGTGATCTCGAACAATTATGGAATAGACACCTATCGTTCTGACGATAACATGGTCAAGGACAACACTATCAATTATCAGACCAGATGGGGGATATCCTTCAGATATTCAGGTAACAACATCGCAAAAGGCAATTTCATCGATGGGGGACTGTATTACGGGATAACCATCTACTACGGGGCCGGTGGTCATCTCGTCTGCAATAACGTGATCAAGAACATAGTCTACCTGGGAGGCCAGTTCGGAGCCGGGGTCTACATAGAATCCGAATCCAATATCATGGTCCGGGACAACGAACTGTATAACAATTTCATCGGTATCGGTGCATGGTGGGCCGATGGCAATACGATAAAACACAATTATATCACGGAGAGCATTGCACCAGCCATCTACCTGGATTCCTCGACAGGACATCTCGTCGACAGCAACGAGATCGTGGACAACTGTTACGGGGTCTACTTCTGGAACAGTGATGAGACCCTTGAGATGGATAACCTGATCGTCAATAACCTGATCCAGGATAACGATTACGGGTTCTATACCGATGATGTGACGATAATAATTGGTGGAACAACTTACACTGCCTACGATTGCGGCGGAAACATGATACATCACAACGACATCGTGGATAACGATGTCCAGATCTACGAGGGATTCGACAACATATGGGACGACGGGAAGGGTGAAGGCAACTACTGGTCCGACTACGAGGGAGAAGACACCGACCACGACGGCATTGGTGACACCGATCTCCCGCACAACGGAGTGGACTACCATCCACTGATGGACCCATACTATTGAACATATGTGAGACGATAGGACCGATATCGAGATCCTTGGCCTGGAACGTCGTTCTACGGATGCTTTCCAGGCCTTTGATCTTCCTCATACCGTTCCTGTAACCCGGGGTAATGTGTAATAAGTCATCAACCACTTATTACACATTGCCTCCTTTTGGTATGAAGATTGACCATTCATTGAATAAATTTGTCTTCATACCCCCAGCACAACGGTGATTTAGGATCGACGCTCAAGTTGTGCAAGGGTTTCGAAGTCCCGTTTCTTTGAAACATCGACGAGAGGGACTTGCGAAAAAACCCGACACCAATCTTCATCCTATGTTGTGAGCCATCGGCTCATGAGGGTTTTTTTTTAAAATAAAATATCAATAATTCCTCCAGAGATCCTCCTTCGACCCCCTTCTAATCATATAGAAAACCGGCACCAGCAGGATCTATACCGAAAATGTGTGGATCAGCTGAACATACCATCTCATTACCCTTTCATTCACATCTGTCATTTTGGGACAGCCTTTCCGTAGCAAGGGACCTTAGCTAGGAGCCCTTCATGTATGATCTGGTCTAACCCCCACCACCTCGTAGAACACTGCCGGGACCCCTAACGGGGACCGAGACTATACCTGGATCAACGCTGGTACCGGAATCCAGGCCGGTTTTGGATACACCTTCGGGTATTGTGGGCAATGTCGCAATGTCCCTGATGATGAAAGCTCCGATACGCGGATCGTAGGTATTGTAGCGTTTGGTATTCGATGGTTGGGTGGGAAAGTACGGGAGAAGGTCCCTGTTCTGGAGATAATCATAGTTGAAGAATGCCATCGGATTCTGACCTCTCAGACCACCGATCTTGTCCAGCCTGATCCTTTCGAGAGAGAGCGCCTTGAGGGGATCGATATCCTTTCCCCTGGTATATTTCTTCAGGTTCGTGTAGCTCGCCCTCACCAGACCGTTCCCGAAGTTGAAATTGTCCATGGACGGAGACTG
>JAFGLL010000114.1 GCA_016928095.1 Thermoplasmatota archaeon | reverse complement strand
TTCTAGACCGTCAATCCCACGAACAGAAATATCAAAGACCCAAGGGTTCAGATCCCTACGGCAGAACAGGCACCATTACTTGAATTGAAAAATATTTTTGAAGTAATGGTGCGGGTGCCGGGATTTGAACCCGAGTAACTAGCTTGGCAAGCTAGAATGATACCAGGCTACATCACACCCGCATCAAGTGGGAAAGGAGCTATGGAATTATTGTTCTTAAAACTTTCATTCAAGTGTGGATACCTTCCCCTTGGCAGCCATTCTGAGCTTCTTGGCACCATCTTCCGGTCCTCTGACGAACATGATGTCGCCTTTCTTCAGGACCACCCCTTTTTCCGGTCCGTATATCCACCTAACCTGCCTTTTTATCGCAAACACCCACATACCGGTCTCCGTTGCTATCCTGAGGTCCCCGAGGGTCCTCTCGGCGAGGATGGAGTTGCTCCGTATCTCCATCTTGTATATGCCTGCATCCGACTCCCTGATAACCTGTCTGAGCAGGGGATGCGGTTCAATATCCCTGAGAACGACATCCGAGATGGACATTGCGGCACTGGCGATACTGGACACGAAATCTTCCATGCTCAGTATCATCATGGTCGCATCCCTGGACCTTTCGGCCACCCCCTCTATTGCCAGTCTCTTCAGTTCGCTCGAGAGTTCGTCCACCCTGTCACCAAGGTGTTCCACCTCCGAGGCCAGGTCCCCATTGTTGAACAACAGGGAAGAATAAGCGAGGTCCACCATCAGTTCCGAGGTATCCTTCATTTCAAGGAACACCTCTCCGACCCTCTCCATGGGGTCCTTCACCTCTGATATCTCCCCCATTTTACCTCACCTTTCGCATAAGCTGCAAGTTCTCTCAAACCGTCCTGGACGCCCCGGGTGATGAGCACGTCATTCTCCTTTATCCTTCTTTCAGGTTCGATGTCATATATCCATCTGGACCTTCTCTTTATAGCGATTATCCGGGCGCCTGTCTCGGATTCTATCCCGAGCTCCGATATCTGTCTATCGATTATATCCGATCCGGGAATGACCCTGATCGCACATATCTTCTCATCCCCGTTCCTAAGGAAGGAATGCGCGAACGGCCGGAACTCCACATTCTCGTCGAATATCCTCATCAACTGCATCGAAGCGTCACCTATGGCTTCGGCTGCCGATGCTACCTGCAGGATCCCCGTGAGCTTCTCTGCATCCTCGCGGTTCCTGGCGGCAAGGAGGGCCCCTACACGGACGTTGTAGAGGAGCCTGTCCAGTCTCTCCTCGAGTTCGAGTACCTGGCCTGCAATGTCGTTCGAATCGAACAGCAGAGCGGAATATGAGAGATCCACTATCTGCTCGGAGAGGTCCTTCATCTCTATGAGGCTCTCCTTCACACCGAGGTTCTCGTATTCGATCTTGTCATGGCGTTTCTTTTTGAACAGTCCCATCTTTCTTGGCTCCTTTGAGAAGGGGTCCGAGATATATGATATCAACACCATGTTTATAAAACCAAAGGTTGGGATATCAGCATGACGGCATTGCTCCGATCAGGGGCCGGTCACCTTACGCAGGCGATACTGCCTCTCGAGAATGTCACATCTTGTGTCCCGAAGGGTAGGTCTGTTCTTCCTCGCCAGTGTCAATGAATGATGGTCGAGCTCCCCCGTTATCAGATCTTCCTTGAAATATGGACCTCTGGCCAGTGTCGATCCCGTCGGTCCGATCAAGGCTGCCCCTCCCCAGAAGTTCATTCTGGAATCGAACCCCACCATGTTCGAATACGCCAGGAACACCGTATCCTCGATGGCTCTTGCCACTATCACCTTCTCGAAGTATTTCCTGGTGATCGAGGGAGAAGCGGAGATGCATACCACGGCATCCGCTCCGGAAAGGGCATACGATTTTGTCAGTTCCGGGAAGAAGAGATCGTAACAAATGATCACGCCGAGCCTGAACCCGTTGATATCGACCATCAGCAGTTCGTTACCGGGTGTGAAGTAGGCCCATTCCTCGAACGGGCCGAAATCCACCAGATGCATCTTCCTGTAGATACCCATGAGTCCTTTAGGACCGACCACCGCAGCAGAGTTGTGGATCTGCCCCTTGATCTCCGTGGACCTCTCCGGGAACCCGAATATGACGTATTTGCCCATCTCGCGACATGAATCCTCTATCTCTCCCATCTCCGCACTCGAGACATCCATCGAGAGGGAAGTGACATCACTCCCAAGGGAATACCCGGTAAGGAACATCTCCGGAAAGACAATGAGCGAGGAACCCGAGACCGATACCGCTTCCTTGATGATCCCGAGGTTGAACCCCACATCGAACCTGTGGTGGTGCTTCTGTACCATCTCCAACCTTAGACCTGGGGTTGTTGAACTCATCGTGGAGTATTGGACTTTTTATTAGAAATCGTTTATCCATGGAGCTTGGGACGTTACCCTTATACCAAAAGGTTGAAATATATTCCATGGGGTCACTTCATGGGGATATTGTTTTGTCCACCGACCCTGAAATGAAGGTGAGGCCTTGGGTAACAGACCATCGAGCAATAAGAGCCGTGTGACATCGGAGGATGAGAAGGTCCTGAGGACGATAGAGGACCTCAGATCGGAGGTCAGGGAGCTTCGGAACATGGTGAACATGCTCATGGAGATCATTGTGAGCCTTGAGACCCACGATGACCTGGACCTTGATATCGAACCTAACATGATGGGGTACGATGATCTTCTGAAAAGCGGCCATTACTGCATGTAAGACCTTACGAGGGCCGTCCATCTTCCTTGGGGATATGACCGAAATTTTATATCATCCATCACAAGAAAAGAGTTGCCCCCCGAAGGGGGCTTATCCACTTCACACCCCGGAACTCCCTGGGATCCCTATCCCACTCGAAGATCCATCCATCCCTTATCTTCTTGGAAACAATGGACAGACCCCATTTCCCCCGCCCATTGCCAGGATGGAAGTGTGTACTCGCCTATATATTATTTTTCAGCCCTGTGAGGTAGAAAAGCCGACTTTCAGGAAATATTAAATAACAGTCCCTGAGTTCACCAAGACCCGATAGGTGTGACATCCATGGCCGCTGAACAGGACATCAAGGACCGAAAGAAAGGGATAGAGGTGATCGGTCCGAAGACATACTTCTTCATAAGCTTCCTGATCTGGTCCATCGTTTTCGTTCCCCTCTCCATGGGGGTATTCTTCATGCTGGAGGTCTTCCCGAAGTTCACCGACCTTGGAAACCAATATTCCGTTGTGATCGGCCTTTTCGTCGGTCTCATCGTCTCCGCAGTGGTCGGATACATATATTCCACGAGGGCCAGTAAGGTTTCCCAGTAAAGCTGATGCTTGACCCTGGCAGTTTTCACCGGGCTACCAAATCATATAATTACCCTTAACTTAATCAAGGGGCGGACCGAGATTCCAGGACCGGGTGTGGACTTGTCCTTCGACGATGATGGTGGAGAAAGCCGCAACGGCAAATCCAGAGGTGGACCTTACAAGAAGAACCCCCGGCGCATCTTCCACAAGGATGAAGCGACCGATGTCGAGGAAACCCTGGACCGGGTCGTCACCGAGATATCGGACAAGACCCCCATATATGGGGAGAAAGCGAAGTCCTTCCTTATTGGAACGGGTAAAAGGATCCGGGACCTTGACGAGGAGGCCGGAGGATACACCCAGAGGATGTTCAGGTCCAAGCCGCTGGACATGGTGATGGAGGTCGTTCTGAGGTGGAGAAAGACCATCTTCGCAGTGGTCGTTGTCCTCTCCCTCCTCCTCGGATACTTCGGTGTCATAGGAACGGATTTCCTGAAAGAGAGGAAACTTCTGATGCAGGACAAGATCAGAGGTGATTTCGAGGTCTACCTCCCGGGAGGGTCAGATGCAGAGCGGGTCATTTTCGAGATGCAGAAGGATTGGTCCACGGACCTTGCGACCGTTATGGTGGAGACCCAGAACAAGTTCGATCCCACGGACGAGACCAATATTACGGATTACGATGTCCTCAAGGAGATATCGAATATCGAGGAGGAGCTGAACCACAACAAGACGGACAAGGGCAGGGAGGACGGGGTCGTATTCTGTTTCTCCATATCGACCATTATAAAGACATTGAACCATACAACTACCGCCGTAGAAGAAGCGTTCTTCAACGAGCTTCCCCGCGACCTCATACCCATCTCACTTCCGGACCAGTTCAAGGGCAATTATTCCATCCCGCCTGACCAGAGATTGATCGACGAGTTCTTCTTCAAGGCGGGTCCAAACTCCATATCGAGTCTGGTGGCGGACGTTAACGGGGACGGCATATATGACTCGGCCCTGATCCTCATGGGGTTATCCAAGGAGGTGGACCAGGCAGAGCTGATCGACCGTATAGACGAGCTCATCTTCAAGTATTTCGTGGATGCGGGTGTCAGACCTGGCAGCGTTGACACCACGGATGATTGGCTGGAGAGGTACGGTGAGGGAGAGGTACACTGCAGGATGACACTGACCGGACCCACCCCCCTGGCAAGGATGATCTCCGACAGGACCATGAAGGAGATGCAAAAGGTGCTCCCATGGGCCCTTGCCATGGTGGCAGCGTCCCTCCTGATCTTCCACAGGACCTGGAAGATACTCATCATCACATTGGTGCCCGTAATGTTCTCGCTCATCATAGCTTACGGTCTCATGGGTCTGTTCCTCAATGTCCTGACCCCTCAGGTGGTGCTCGTTGCTCCAATATTGATAGCGCTAGGAGTGGCCTACGGGCTTTACATCGCCAACAGATATGCTGAGGAGGAATCCATCGAGGATAAGGAAAAGAGGATACGTTATGCCCTCAGGACCACCGGCAAGGCCATATTCCTTTCCGCGATGACGACGGCATTCGGTTTCGGAGCGATGCTCACAGTTGATATGGCAACAATGCAGGTGCTCGGTTTCGGGCTTGCCTCGGGCATCGTCTCATGTTACCTGACAACGATACTGATGACCCCTTCATTGGTCATCTGGCTGGATTACAAGAAGCTGTCAAAGGGGAAGGACAGGAAACCGACGTATAAAACCTCAGGGGCCCGAAGGATGGGCAACATCCCGATGAACCATTCCAGGAAGATATTGGTGGCGGGCATCCTTTTTGCGATCGTGTCCATGGCGCTATCCCCGCCATCCTCCATACCTGGTACCGGCCTCAAGGTGGGCGGGTTCTCCGTTGTGAGGGCGAACATGGATTACATTGCCCTTTCACCGGCGGACGAGCCTGTTGTACAGAAGATGGCCGAACAGTCCGATACGTTCGGCTCCGGCCAGATCGGCCTGATGATAGTAAGGGGAGAGAGCGCTTTCGATATGGATGGGGATGACAGGGATGACCTTATAGTGAAAAGCCTGAAGGACTATAATGCCCTGATAGATATTGATAAGCTCACCAGGTTGATCAACGGGGATGGCAACAGCACCGGCATTGAGAACGCGGATGCAATAAGCATCGTTGATGTCATGAAGATGATAGGGATCCCCGATTTCACGGATTCCGAATCTTACCAGTACCTGCTCGATAGTCTGAGAAAATACGGAGACCTGTGGCCAAATCCGATAACGGGGGACCCGGTCACCATATTCGACGAATGGGTTAAAAGCAATGTGGTGGGTCATTCATTCTGGGAAGCGATGGGAAATGTACCGGACAATGTCATCATCAATACCTACCTCGGAGAAGATCTGTCAGTGTTCTTCATGAACATCTTCTACAACTCGCTCGGCCAGGAGATCCGCGGCATGCTGATCAACGATTCGTACGCGAAGACGGTCATCTACATAATGATGCCGAACATGGACATCATAGACACCGAAAAAGTGGTCAACCAGGTCGATTCGGCCATTAACAGTAAATATAATGTCAAGGTAGGCGAAGAGGGGGGTAAACCTACCGCATCGCCCCTTTCCGGTTTCGGCAAGGTCCTTGTAACGGTGAACAATGTGATAGTGGACAATGCGAACCAGTCCACGATCATAGCACTGATCCTGGTATTCCTCCTTCTTTTCCTGGTCTTCAAATCCTGGAGGATCGCGCTGATCACGGTCCTTCCCGTGTCCCTGGTGGTATTCTGGCAGTATGCTGCCATATGGGGCATAGGCGCCCTTGGTGATATCATAGCGCCCGGCGAGAAGATGTTCTCCGGCGACCTGAACCTCTTCACTGCCCTGATCGGGTCCATCATCATCGGCATAGGGGTCGATTTCTCCATCCACATCACGGAAAGGATCAGGGAGAAGAACTTCACCCTCGAGGGGATCATGTACGCTACGGATACCTCCGGGTGGTCTTTCATCGAAGCAACCGTGACCATGGTGATGGGGCTTACTGCGGTATTCCTTGTGAACATACCATCCATACGGGAGTTCATACTGCTGATCATAATACTCCTGATATTCTCGGCATATTCCGCGATCTTCATCCTCACATCCGCTTACAGATTGTACCTGCCGAGATACAACAAACTGAAGAGCCTGAAGAGGATCAAGGGCTGAAGTGAAAGAACGATGTTCAACATCATCTGGTCTGGAACCATCCATTCCAATTCTTTCACCCTACAATTAAAATAGGTACAAGGTGATTGGAGCCAGGTTCGAACACCGGGACCCTACAGAAAGAGGATTTTGACCCTCACGGAGGAGTTGCATGAACAGAGATCACGAAATATTTATTGGGACATCGATCATTCCAGCGACCTTGGGAGTGTTGGCACTGCTTGTGCTGGCATTCTTGATGGGGTCGGATAACATCGATGTCAGCGGTGCGGAGTTCTACAACGTCCAATCTGTTTCGGGCGAGAAAGTGGTCGGGTTGTACAAGGGGGTTATCTGGAGCGGTGATATCATAGCAAACGGGGATGTGATCAACATCACGGCGATCAACGCTAGCACCCCATCCCCGATCCCGACCGGTGATCTGCTGGTCATCGACCTTATCGTCAATAACTCCGCCGGTGTCACCCAGTACCGCACGAACTGGGGTCTCACATATAACGGGGCCGGTGCCGAGTTCACGGGGAACATCACCCTCGACAAGGACCAGAAAGAGGACACGGTCCCCATGCCTGATGGAATAAGCATAAGGGTCGAGGACGGTTTCAGATTGACCCTTCGCAAGAACAATACGAACGACGCCCCGCTCCTTTACCTGACGATCGATACATCCGGACCGACGATCTCTCCCGTCGAACCTGGCTCATCCATCGCAGTCTATTCTGATACTACTTACGCAAAGAAGGGAGGCGGTCTGAACCTGCAGATATCGGATGTATCGGAGGACCAGACCTGGTTCATCTCGAACAGCAAGGTGACCTACTGGTGGGATATGGGCAGCCAGTCCACATGGACCGGAAGCGGGATCACCATTCCCGGGACCACGGGAAACCACACCCTCCACGCCAATGCCACGGACAAGTTCGGCCACTGGACCGCATGGTCGAAGACCTACTTTGTAACCGATTTCCTGACCGACACAACGATCACGAGCAATACGACGATCGACTCTGGAGTTGTATTCGTATCGGACACGACCGTCCCGGAAGGCATCTCCCTGTCCCTGACGGACACCGAGGTCATCTTCCTCAACTGGGATGACGGTCTGATCGTGAACGAGGGGGGCTCGCTTTCCATCACTGGATCGGTGATCACGAGCCTGGGGGACCATTATTCAATAATTACCCATCCCGGCTCTGAACTCACCATGAACAACAGCGAGATCATCGGGGCTGGTTTTGCATTGGATACAAGCTCCTCTCTGGTATTGGGGTCCGGCAATATCGAGAACGTGACCTTCACCGACATTCCCAACAGGATCACGATATGTTCCCCCGGTGTCACGATCACACACTCGAACATCTCCTTCACTGGAACAGGGTCCCTTTTTATCGACTATGAGCATCGCTGGGGTCCCGAACCGACCAACCTGTTCAACCTATCTATCGAGGGTCAGGTGAACAGACCGGTCCAGATCAGGAACATATCCACATATGTTCCTTACGACATGACCACAAGATATTATGAAGATGATACTTCTGGCAATGCTTACATATACCTTGATACCACAGATGTCGTGAACCCGTATCTGAAATTGCCAAACTTCGTTGATTCGAGGGACCCCCACGCTGTGTTCGATATAAGGTACAACAACAGCGGGACATGGGAGAGCTTCCCCGGATATCCCGTTTCAGATCTTACATACAGGGAGTGGGTCAACGGAGAAGATGGAAAGATAGATCTCTCTATCCTCCCGGAGGGGGGTCACAAGCTCAATGTGTCATGGGAAGCTGAAGGGGAAAAGGATGGATGCGTACATCTGGGACTGCCGACCTTCGGTGGCGACAATATCAATGAGAGAAAACCCGGTTCGCCATCCTTGAACATAGATTACTCGAAGTTCGGTACCATTGCCGACGGGGATGTCCTGGTCATCAAGAACATCACGGTCGAGAATGCTGTGGACACGTTCGTCCATGTTCTATCATCCGGCGGTGTCAATATCTCGGAGCTCCACCTTGGGAAAATAGGGTCGATAATGGGAGCCAGGGAGCTTGTCACGGTCGTCAATTCGAGCATCCTTCTGAGCGATTCCGAACTTGTCGCAGGTAACCTTTCAGAGAAGGCCGTATCTTTCAGGTTCACCGCGGGGAACGATTGGGCATCATCCTTCATAGGTAACGTCAGCATATCACTCAACGGAACAAATGACCTTGACCCCGCCATACAAGTGATCGGAGGGACCGTTGAGATGGTTGACATCAATATCAGGGACGCAACCGTCGGCGTGATGGTTTCCGGTGGTTTCCTGAACACCGATCGTGTGAACATCGACCCTACCGATTCGGGCATCATTATCGAGCTGCCACCCTCATATCCCTTGAAAAGGACACTTTCCATTGAAAGCCTGAAGGTGGGGAACAAATACTCCTCCTCCGGTCTGATGCTCAAGGGACAGGGGTTGGACTACGATATCAATATGATCGTATCGAACTTCGATCTCACCTCTGCAGGGAACAAGACCTACACCAGGTCCCAGGGCATAGGAAGTTTGACCCTCGATCTGACCTCGGATAGGTCAGCTGACGCTCTGATCTCCGGGAACGTGAACCGGGGTAAGACCCATGGTATCGCCGTACAGAAATGGCCTGCTGCCAGTCTTGTCAGGATAGAGGATTTCAGGATCGACAACGTGGACCTGGACGGGATATACATCGGAGAGGATATCAATGCGAACATATCCCGTGGGTCCATCTCAAGAGCAAAGCTCACCGGGATCTATGCCAGCAACGGAACGAACATAGGGATCACAGGATCCCCCTCCCAGATGCTGACCATCTCGAACATCCAATCCGGCGGGGGTGTGTGGTTGGGCGATGATGTTGATCTCTATCTCAATCGTATCAATATCACTTCTTGTGCCAGCAACGGTTTCGTGGCTGGCAAGGGTGCCAGCGGGATCGTGAGCGATGTGGATATCTTCCGATGCAAATCCGGTGTAAGGCTCAACGAGGGGTCAACGGTGGAGATCTACGGATTGGTGGTCAACGGGAACAGCATAGGGGTCGGACTATGGGCGGATTCCTGCGACCTGACAGTTGGCAGGAACTCACGCAATACCGTCATTAACAACAGCAATGGGGACGGGATCTTCATGGATGGGGGGTCACTGAACATCTCCAGGACCTGGATCCAGGATAATTCCGGAAAGGGAATGACGCTCCTGGGGGTCGACCTGAGGATGATAAAGGATATCAAGATCGAAAGGAATGGAGATGACGGTCTCGGCATCCACATCCCCTCGGACCTTCTGCTGGACCCCGACGGAACCTATTGCATACTTGAGAACTGTATCATAATGGACAACTCCGGTGTTGGACTCCCCGTGACCTTCGATCCAACCGGGGTCACGAAGCAGATCGAGGTCCGGCTCAGCGGTCCCAGGATAGGGGGTAATTCAGGAGGAGATATCATTGCATCCAAGACGGTACATTTCTCCTGGAGCTCTCAAACATCAGGGGTTGGGCTGAACGTTCTTGGCAGCAACCTCGTATCAGGTGTCGTAAGGGCAAACATTGACATCGTGGTCGGTAATTCAGCCTATGCCGAGTTGCTGAACCTCAACATCACCCTTCTCGGCTCCAACAACCGGTTCCAGGTAATGGACAGCGGCACACTTCGACTTGAATATTGCTATATAAGGCCAAGTCAGAGTACGAAGAGCTTCTCGATCGATGGAGGGACATCCTCGACCGTCCAGGTGATAGGCGGATACCTTGGACAGCTTTACAGATTGGAAATGATCGATGGGAAGTCCTTCTACATGGATGGGACCCTTGTCAGGTTCGGAGAAGGCCCCATCATGCTCAGGTCCACTCCACTCAGGATCTCCAACAGCGAGGTCTCGGAGATCGAAGGGACCGGCCTGATGATAATAAACGGGGAGGGGTCGATATCGGGTACCAAGTTCACAGACAATACCATAGGGATCATGGTCGAGGGGCTTTCGGATGATCTGGATATCATCAATTGCGAGATAACGGACAACAAGTGGGGCATCTCTCTTTTCAACGATTCCGGCAGAATGGTATCCATAAAGGACTCCTACTTTGTGGGTAACAGTCCATCGCCGATCTGGACCGCAACGGCCAATGCCTACCTTCTGGACACCTATATCGACCCTTACAAGGTACAGGTCACGCAGAGCGGATACACCATTCATGTGAGCTATTCACTGGACCTCAGGCTGATCAACGAGCTCGGCCAGAACGTGGAATTCGACCTCACCGTCGATAGAGGTCCGGGGAAAAGCATCCAGGTATTCGAGGATAGGACCTCTGGTTTCTCGGGTGACTTCGAATCATACATCATAAGGTCCGATACCGTCTATGCCGATCTGGTCAATATACGGGTCACCCTGAACTATATTGAGGGGGAGGTGGATGGGACATCGGTCACTGCCACTATAACGGATTCGTTCAAATTGAATACCGGGATCTCGGCCACTTACTATGGATACCAGGCCCCCAAGAAGACAGTCAAATTCCTGGGTAAGCTCCAAGCCCTCGAGGACCGTGGACTGAAGGATGGTTCTGTCGATGTTTCCGTCTGGTTCACGGATATAGGGGCGGACAGGGGCAACCTGACATTCTCTGCGGCAACTCTCACAAAAGAGATCGTTCCCGTACTCGACGCCTCTATTCTCACCCTGTCCCTTCAGAAGGATTGGAACGGGATGGGGAACATCACCGTTACGGCGACCGACCCGCACGGAGTGAGCCTCACTTTACGGGTGAACGTCAACGTTCTGGGGACGAACGACCAGCCTGCAGTATCGGATCCCCGGATAATCTCCAAGAACAGCGACAGTCCGACGATCCCAAGGACATACGATACCATCATGGGTGTATGGGAATGGTATGATGTCGATGGGGATAGCGAACCCCAGGGGCACATCATCCATTGGTTCCTCAATGGCACCCATGTTCCGGCTTACGACAACAAGATCGAGATCCCGGGGGTGTTCGCCGGACAGATATGGAACTTCACCATATATCCCGCCGACTATTACGGGATCAGCAGCGGTGTTTACGGAGAACCGGTCCATTCACCCCCGGTGATGGTGGGGAACCTACCTCCCACACTTAATTCGGTATCCATCACTAACAAGAACCCGACAACACTGACCGATCTTATGGCATCTCCCGGTCACTGGGAGGATCCGGAGACGAGCGTCGTCACCTTCAATTATCTCTGGGAGAGGAGGACCACCACCGGTTACGAAGCATTGGGGGCTCCAAACTCACCGATACTGGACCACAGGTTCACCACGCGGGGGGACACCATAAGGGTCAAAGCTTGGGTGTCCGACGGGATCACCATAAGCAATGTCAGGACCGCAGAGGTGTCGATAAGGAACTCCGAACCATACATCTCAAGTGCGACTTTGATGCCATCGGTTGTAGATGAGAATACCGAAAGGATATACATCATCAACCTCCAAAGAGGGGACCCCGATGATGATGATGTCACTGTCACCTATCAGTGGTTCGTCAGAGGATATCCCCTCGCGATCTCGGAGATGTACAGCGAGATCCAGAAGAGCCAGGGCAATTGGAACTTCCCTTCCAACATCACGGTGGGCATCACACCTTATGACTCCTACAATCTGCCAGGGGTCACATATTACCTGACCGTTGACGTGACACCCACAGACACCGACGGGGACGATCTCTACGACGATGCCAACGGCAACGGCAGGAACGACCCCGGGGATGACCCCGACGACGACAATGATGGATACGATGACGAATGGGAGATCGAGATGGGATCAGATCCCAAGGACCCGCTGGACAGGCCTCTGGACAGCGACGGGGATGGGGCACCTAACGGGGACAGCAAAAATTCTCTGCCCTGGATGGACCAAGATGACGACAATGACGGGGTCTGGGACATCCATCCTGAAAACCCGAATATGGACAACCCTGTCTGGTATGACACTCATCCGACCACCGCCTCCATGCCAGGAGATTATGATCTGGACGGGATAGGCAACAATCAGGACCCGGACATTGACGGAGATGGATACAATAACGATGTCGATGCCTATCCATGGGACGAATACAGATGGAAGGAAGATCAACCCAGGGAAACCCTGTGGATCCAGATCCTCACCCTTTTACTTGTCCTACTCATCATTCTCGCTATTGCCGTTTTCGTCTATATGGTCTACAACGGAACCATCACCCTCCCGTCCAACGCACCCCCACCGGTTTATGACGAGGGAAGGGAGGCGATCTACGAGGAGGGAGGTTTGGCCAAGCTTCCCCCCAAGGAGAGGGAACTCGAGGAACTTGAAGAGCTGGAGACACTCAGCACCTGCTCCAACTGTGGCGAGCTTGTTTCTTCCAAGGTAACGGATTGCCCCAACTGCGGAGCTACCTTCGAGGACATAACGGAGGAAGAGGGTGAAGAAGAAGAGTTCGACTTCGATGATTTCGTCGAGGATTGAAATATTATCGACCGGGGACCGCGGGGTCTTACCGGGCCTCTCCCTCGATAGGACCTTCCGATCCATAAGGATCGTCAGGAGTGTTGGCTTTCTTGATGTTGTCCAGGGTCCTTTTCCACAGGATATGCTCCCTGAGCTTCATTGAACCCCAGACCGCAAGGAAAACGACCATGATAAAGATGCCCAGGCCGATCCACAGGTAAATGGGGTCCTTTATGAACCTCTCGACGATATCGATATAGGCCTTGTCAACATTCATTGTCAGGGAGGCTTCGTTATCCTCCTCCACAGGATGTCCGTTCCGCTCGGACCAGACAGCTATCATGATCACGTATGACCCGCGGTCCGTTCTGCTGTCGGCCGATATCTTCACATCGACCTGCTTCTCCCCATTCTCTTCCACATAGACCCTGGATTCGATCATTTGGACCTCTATACCCTTCTCGACCAGTGATCCGCTGTTCACCACCGACAAGATGAAATGCTCGCCAGAATTCCCGGTGTTCTGCACGGTAAGTTCGAATGTCCCTGACGAGCCGGTATCCAGGCTCCCGGTGGGGTCCTTGAAGTATATCGTGGCGGAATAATAGGGGAGCACATCTATCTCCGCGGAATCCTCCATGACCTCGCCTTCTGTCCCCCTGTTCGTTCTCGCAGTTCCATCCATAACAACGCTCGGGTTCAGAGACGCCGAGGTTCGGGGGAGTACCGTGATGTTCGCCATGAACTCGTAAACTGGGGAATCCGGTGTCAGTCGTATGTCGTATTCTTCAAGGACCACCGATACGTGCTCATCCGGGAAATCGGGCTCGATGTGAAGGTCGACATATTCTATGAGCAGCCCCAGGTCATAGACAAGGGTGGCCCTGCAGTGAAGCTGCCCTGTGGAGGTTCCGTTGAAACTTATATCCACCCCTATCCTCTCCTCTTCGATCTCCATCCTTACCAGGTCTATGGACTGGTTCGGCCCCTCAGCGGGGCCTTCTGCGGTCACACCGGCTACGAAGAGCACCGAAAACAGGAATGTGGACAGCAGGATGGAGCGGATCGAAGACACGGGGTAAAATCCACTCTCTTCCCTCTTTAAATTTTTGGATGTATCCGCAAGACACTATCCATACTATCATTTCCTGAAAGCCCAGAGCTTTGACCCAAGATAGTTGATCACGGTGACGACCAGGATAACGCTCAGAAGAGCGATCTGATAAAGCGGCTGGTAATCGAGACCCAGAATGTCCACTGCCAGGAACAGAAGGGCTGACCTTATCAAAAAGGCAACGATGGCGACCACCATAAAACGTGTGTACTGGACAGAGCTTGAGCCGGACCTTGCATCGAAGGTCCAGTATCTGTTCCAGACGAAGTTCCAGGTCACGGCATATATGAACGATACCGCCTGGAACAGATAGAAGGAACGTATACCATTGAAGGTTAAGATATCCAAACGCTCATCTCCCAGGGTCAACAGGAGCAGTGATACCATGCCCAGGTCCACCAGCATCCCTGTACCTCCCACGAACAGGAATTTGAAGAAGGGGGCAGACCCGGGATACAGGTAAAGCTCAAGGAGATGCTGGATGTAGTTCAGCATGACCTTGCTGCCAAGCTTTGATTGTCCAACCTCACGGTCCTTGAAGGTGATCGGGACCTCGGAGATCCTTCCGTACCTCCCCTTCACAAGTATCTCCAGAAGTATCTTGTAACCCTTGGGTCTCAATTCAGTGTTCTTTAACACTTCGGGCCTTATGGCGAAGAAACCCGACATGGGATCGGAACATGTAGTGAGGGGTCTTGCCATCAAGGCCGCTCCAAAGGAGATGAAGCGCCTCATGAAAGGCCAGTTCTCTATCCCACCACCTTTCGTATGTCTCGATCCCACCACGATGTCGGCGCCATCATCAACTATCGATCTGTACATCCGGGGAAGTGCTTCGACGGGATGGGACAGGTCCGCATCCATGACCAGATAGATATCCCCCCTGGCTTCAACGAACCCCTGTATGACAGAGGGAGAGAGGCCCCTGTCGGTCGTTCTTACAATACACCTTGCCTGCGGGTACTCATCTGACAGCTCTTTGACCGCCCTGGCGGTCCCGTCAGGAGAATCGTCGTCCATTACAACGATCTCGTAAGGGATACCCTCCCTACCAAGCACTTTCGAGATCCCGGGAATTATGAGTGGCATGTTGCCTCTCTCGTTAAAGGTGGGAATGATGATGGAGAGCAAGGGTGCCTTCATGCCGGATATGTCTCCCATTCAGGTAGAGTTATCAGAGGGTCGGATATTAAATTTGCCGACCTCCCATGCAATGGAATGGGTCACTGAGATGGCTGAGACGGTTTGGGTGGCGCGGGAGCGACTGGGGGGATGATCGGTCCCGAAGCGTTAGCGGCGACCGGTGGAGCGGGCGATGATGCCACGGGTGCAGGAGGGCCTGGCGGCGCTGGGGTCGGTGGAGTGGGCTGTGGTTTCGGGGATATTGCAGGGGGTGGTGTCCGGGGTGCCGGTGTGACAGGTAACGCCTTGGCCGGCTCATTCACTGGCGGTTTTTCACCAGCATGCCCCTTTCCCCCGGAAGATTCCAGCTCTTTGATGAAGTCCTCCCTTCCCTTATCCCCGCCGGATTGTTTCAGATAAGCACTCGCATCCTGGACCCTTCCGCCGGTGAACTCGTCCTCGATCGCGGATGTCCCCTTCGCCTTATCTTCCTCTTTCCTCTTCTTGTCCAGGAGGGCCATTTTCTTATTCTTGTCGTCATTGTTCCTTTTCTGTATGAATATAAGGAGGACCAAGAAGGCTATTATCATAAGGATGAAGACGGCCGGAGCGATCACCGACATGAGATCCCCGGGTAGACCTACCTCCTGACCAAAGAGACCCTTATCGACAGGGGGTGGATTATGGGTGATCCTGATCTTCAATCTGAGATCGGAACTTAGGTCCTCCTGGTCCTTGCAGCTTACCATTATGGTGAATATCCCCTGCTCTCCCTTGGGAACATCCGTCACATCGAAATCGTAGATGAAACCCGCACCATTCTGATCCGGACCGAAGACGACCTCCCTGTTACCCTTCGGGTCCATTATCTCCACTGTGTATCTGAGATTGGACCAGGAGCGGTCCTGGGTCGGGTCGCTGGACCAGAGCGGGTCATCCCTGTCCCACGAATCAGTGAAATTGAAACGGGCGGTATATATGTGGCTAAGCTTCGTCTCCACTGTGAACGATTGCTCCGTGAACTCCGGGTCGATCCCTGGTCTGAGGCTCGGTTCCAGGTACACGAGTATCCACGGGAAGAAATCGAAATACAGGTCAAAATACACCCATTCCTCCCGGGAGACCAGACCTCCATCGTCCTCGTGGATGAAAACGACCTTGTACTGGCCCTCGGGATAGGGGTCATCGGACCCCGGCTTCTTGTTGGTATCCACCTCGAAAGTGTAGCCATAACCGCCGGTCAGGTTGATCTTCTCAAAATCATCCTCACCTACCACCTTGTCGTTGAGGATCACTGTCCCGGTTGGAACGTGGATGAGATCGATGGTGGCCTTGACAACCTTCTTTCCCTCTCCGGTCTGCAGGATGGTGGAAAGCATGTCTATATCGTACACTTCCACATCGAACTTGAGGATGGATTCCTCCTGGTTCACGTGGGCGTCGGCCGTCTCTCCCGGTTGCAGTACATACGACCCGGTCCTGTCGATCATTGTCAATTCCACCAACATGGGCCGATGGTTGACCGAGAACTGGTCGATTATTAAAGGGCTTCTGAACCTCACCTGGTAGGCAGAATCGATCCCCACAACGAGGAGTTCATGGTTACCGTTCTCCTTAGTTGTGGAATCCCAATCATCCAATGCCCAGAGAGAGAATGCCGGTGCCCCCTCCCCCGATATGTCCCTGGCGTAACCGATCACCTCCTGGTCGATGTAGAGGGTGACGTTCTGCACCTTGTTCAACGGATTGCCGGGAATGGCAGTTCCCCTGAAGTCCACGGGTCCACCCACCGGCCCGGGCAGGACAGGTTCGACCACATCGATGGTCATTCTTATGATCTCTATGGGAACATCGAGGTTCCTGTTCTCATCGAACCTGTACTGATCCGAGGAACCGATCGCACCGCCGTAATCCTCAGCCTGGAATGTGAACTTGTTCCAGTCCTGGTTCTGCCTCCCGATCACCTCGATGTCCACCATTCCGAGATCGTCCGTGATGATTTCCGGACCGTCCCGGGGATAGGGGAGGGGGTCCGGTTCGATAGTATAGGTGATCTTCGCTCCGACTATGGGCTCGGCGTACTTGTCCTTGACCGTCAACCTTGCCCACCAGTATATCCGCATCGATCCCGCTCCCAGCGGCTGGGGTACCTCATCACCGGTGTTCACCTGATGAAGCTCCGCACCCGTTTTGGAATCGATGTTCAGAGTGTCCGCATCCACGTTGGACAGTATGGAGAGCTTTTCCTGCTCGGTCTTCTGATGGTCCCAGAGGACCTTTCGGGATATGGATTTCAGGACTATGAAGGACTTCTTCGGGAGTTCATTGTTGGAGTTCAGTCCCACCTGGGATTCCATGTCGGTCGCATGGACCAATGTATCCTGGACCGATTCGATGTTGATATACGAATTGCCTCCGACGTTCCCGGGGTTGTAATCACTCCGGGCTCCGGCCTTGCCGCCCTTGGTGAAGAGGGAGCAGTTCTTCATGTCCACCGTTTCGGAGACGATCTTCATGGCAGCCTCGCCACCCTCACCAGCACCCGAGTTGGGGACGAAACCGTTACCGCCAGCTCCACCCTCCACCTGGAACTCGGACCCGGTCACTGCGACCTTGCGGGAGCCCAGAGTACCAAGGAAAAGGTAGGCCTTTCCCCCCCTTCCTCCGAAAAGGGACGAATCACCCAGACCGCCATCATGGCCCCTGATGTTGAACTCTGAACCGGTCACGACAAGGTTGGAGCTCTTCGCAAGCAGGGATATCTCCGCACTCCCGCCGTTCTGACCATTGGGTATCGTTGAAGTGCCGTTGACCACCGATATCCTTGAACCGATGACCTCGATCGTATCTGCCTTTATGTTGATTATCCCCTCTGTCACGGAGAGAAGCCCCTGGGTGCTCTCGTGGTTCAATATCCTCAATGCGGTCTTCTCGGTATCGCCCCGGCAGATGACCCGTTTTGCCACAAGGGTTGCCCCTTCTATAACAAGGGTGGAGTTGCTCCCGATATAGACCGTATCCCATTCCTCGGAAACACCATAAACAGTGTGGGTGGTGTTCTCGAGCTCGAGGTCCTCACCTCCGATCCTTGTCGGAAGTGCCTGGACCTGTTCCTGAATGTCTTTCGCGAACGGGACGATGCTCAGAGAGGACATAAGCATCGAGGCAAGCAAGAGAAGTGACATCATCACATTGGTCCCTGGTATCTTCGTGTTCATGTCTACAGCCTCCTTCTCATCGAGATATCACTTGCCTGGCTTCTGCTCGATTCATACCTTCTGTCCCATATCAACATCAGGATGAAGAAGGCGAATCCCCCTCCTATGAACAGACCCATCATGACCCAGTGGATCAAAACAAAAGGTACGCTGGCGATCACAGGGATCGCAAGGACGAATGATATTACCATGAATATGATGGAGAACTTCTTCCTGGCCTTGAATATCTCCATATCCGCCCTCAGATCGACGATCATCCTTCTGCGGAGATATTCCTCATCCTCCTGAGCAACATCCACCCTGCGGAAGATAAAACCACAGAACTTGCAAGTAATGTTCTCCTGCCTGGTATCCTCAAGCTGCTTGTGGCAGTTCGGACATTCCAAAAGACGTGTTCTCTGGACCATGGTAATCAACGCCGGTAGGTCCTTAAAAAATATATACGTTTCTAGAAAAGTAAGGTACATGATGACCTTTCGATACCATTATCATAAAGGTGGGAAGTAGGGGTAGATGGTGAGAATGGTGCAATTCCGAGATCTGCTATCCGGTAATGCTTTCTGCAGGTTGAACAAACCCGTTGATCCCTATATAGAGGCTTCCAGTATCTGCAGAGAGGACCTTGAAAGACCTTGGTTCTCCCCGGCAAAAGGTCATGATGGTCTCTTCCTGGCCGGGAACGTGCTTTCATCCAGATCTGCATTTGCCAGAGCCCTTGGGACAACGGTCGATGGCATATCGGACATGTTGCTCAGGGCCATGGAAGGACCGCAACCCTGTGAGCTGGTGGACCGGCCTCCCGGATACCATGAGGTCGATGTTGGTTCGATCCCGATACCAACCTATTTCAAGAGCGACGGGGGGCCTTATGTCACTTCAGGGATATTCCATGCGGGGTTTGAAGGTAAGTTCAACCTCTCTTTCCACCGGATGATGTACATGGGTGGGGATAAGTTCGCGGTGAGGGTCGTTCCAAGGCATCTCAACGCTCTGCTTCAAGAGTCGGAAGCATGCGGGAAGAAGCTGTATGGGGCGGTTTCGATAGGCACCGACCCCGCGGCACTCATTGCAGGGTCCGTCACCCTTACGTACGGCAAGGACGAGATGGAGGTCGCATCATCAATGGCACTGATGACCGGTGAAGGGCCGCTCAGGACCTTCTCTCCGATCGATGATGAGGGCGGGCCGAGAACACCCGTGGGAACGGAGATCGTCCTTTACGGATACTTCACCGGAGAGAGGACCAGAGAAGGTCCGTTCGTGGACATAACCTCGACCGTTGATCTCTCTGGTATATCACCGGGTGAGCCGGTCTTCAAGGTGGAGAAAGCTCTGGCAAGGGAGGGGGCCATCATGCATGTTCTGCTCCCCGGAGGTTATGAACACTATTTGATGATGGGGTTACCCAAGGAGCCGTCCATCATGCAGTCCGTGAAGAAGGTCGTACCAAGGGTGAAGGCCGTGAGATTGACCGAGGGGGGCTGCTGCTGGCTGCACGGCATAGTATCGATCGCCCAGCAGAAGGAGGGGGACTCGAAGAACGCTATAATGGCGGCTTTCACCGGGCACCCTTCGATGAAGAGGGTGATCGTCGTGGATGATGACATAGATATCTTCGACGACCGGCAGGTAGAATGGGCGCTGGCCACTCGATTCCAGGCCCATAGGGACATGTTTGTCGTGGAAGGGGCGAGAGGCTCTACTCTGGACCCGAGCGCCGATACGGGCTTAAAAACCACCTCGAAGCTCGGTCTGGACTCCTGCATGCCTCTTTCTGACAGGGAGCGGTTCTTGAGGGTCGGATGACGATTCGCGTGTCCATCGAAATCCTTTATAAATGGACAAGAGGTATACCGGGTCGTGAAAGTCAAAAGTCCCTCTTTAATGGGTCTTGTTACCGCATCTATCATGCTGCTCGCCCTGACCTCCGGCTGCATCGACATACATTCGACAAAGAAGGTGTTCTTCCCCTCGCATGAAGAGGAGACGGTGTTCATCCAGGGAACCATTGCTGAGGTCAGACATAACTTCACCGGAGGTTTGGGGGATGATGTGCAGGTTCTGACCCAGGAGGAACATCTGTCCATCGATAATTTCCACATCGGCAAGGGTGGCGGAGACCTCTACATCTACGGACAGGTCCACTTCGGGTCCGATACCGAGAGGCGTGTGGATTATACCCGGTCCATAGATGTGAGCCTTTATCGGATATCCGAAAAGGATGGTCCCATTCTCATATCCCACAAGGTCTATACAGCTCCGGAGGTCGGCAGGTTCGACGTTGCCGAGATCATCGACCAGATAGTTGGGGCCGAGACCGGACTGTGGTCGTTGAGGGTCATGGGCAACGGGACTGCCAGCTCGACAGCGGACGTACCGTTCTACGACTGGTTCCAGGTTTCGGTCAACGGACGTTTCTCGGACGATTCATACAACCACGATGCCCCTCACTCTTCAAGGGACCAGTGAACCTGACCCAAAAGTTCCGAATATCAGCGGTCTGCGATAGGCCATTGGTCCTTCGATCCACTCTTATCGGCCATATGCAGGACCCTCTGGGGGAAGGGTATCTCGATACCTTCCTTCTCGAACCGATCATAGATCATTTCCCTTATTTCCGAGGCCACCCGCCACTGATCGTTGAAGTCCTTGACCCAGAAGGTAACGGCGAAGTTCAGTGAGGAGTCTCCGAAGGAATTGAACCTGTAAAAGGGTTGATGGTCATCGTCCATCAGCGCATCCGGATGGGAATTGGCGATCTCAAGAAGCATTGCTCCGATCTTTCGTGGGTCGTGTTTGTAAGAGACCCCCACCTCTACGGTCTTCCTTCCAAGGAAATTCGGCTCGCTCAGGTTCGAGAACATGTGATCGGATATCCGGTTGTTGGGCAAGGTCACGATCTGGTTCGATATCGTATGGAACAGCCTGGTCGATCTCAGGCCTATGTGCCTCACCTGATAGGTGATCCCTTCCATCTCTATCCAGTCGCCCTCCTTGAACGGGCGGTCGAGCATTATCATCAGCCCGGCAAAGAAATTGGACAGCGTGTCCTGGGCGGCGAGGGCCACCACCAGGCCCGCAATGCCCATACCTGCAATGAAGACCGTGATATCTATACCGAAGATCCTAAGGAACATGATGACGGCCACGATCCATATCACAACAGTGGCCAACTTGCCTATGATCGGAACGAGAACGTCATCCGCCTTGGTCTTGGTCTTCTTGGAGATGATGTTCAGATACACCATTATGACCTTCTTGAAGACCTTGACCAGGATATAGGCAACGAACAGTGTGGTCGCCCCCTTGTATGCCATGTCCAGCAGGTCCAGCAAACGGGGGTTCAGGTCGAACTGCGACAGGGATACCAATATTCCATAAAGGAGGAATATGACGAAGAACGGCCCTGTGACGATCCTGAAGACCTCCTTGTCCACCTCATGGTTCTTCCTCCTGGAGATCCTCACTATCACCATTACCAACCCCCAGATCAGAAGGGCCGCCGCAGCCCATACGCAGAAGACAATAAGGAACCTTACAAAAGATGTCTGGTATTCCTCAGGGATGTAGGAGACCGGTATGTGTATCCCGAAAACGTCAATGTCCGTTCTCTTCTGGACCCCATCGTTCCCCTCCCCTTTTACCAGCTCCATTTCCGAAAGGGGTTTGATATACTGTAATGATCGGTTCACTACGATATGTTCGCTGATGCGTACGGTGATCGTTACCATGTCGCCGATATCGATCCGGTCCTTCAGGTCCGTACCGTGGAACTTCAGGAGATAGGTTTCTTCCGAGCGTTCCTCGGTGGAGGCCATGATCAAGTATGACATCTCCACGGAGACCTCGGTCCCCCCTTCCATTTCACTTTCGATCAGGGTCCCGACATAGGAGACCCTGTCCATGAAGGTCACGAAGGAGCCTGTCTCGATCGTTCCGAACCTTCCGGTATCGGGATCATACATCTCCAGAAGGGTCTGAAGGTCGTCAACCTCGATCGGCTCGTCAATGGTCTGTGACCATGCAGGGTTCGACATCAGTATCAGCAAGACCACTGCTGCTGATATGAACACGGCCTTTGTCCCGGGCCTCCATTGCATATCCCGATGTATCGCCTTTTGGTAAAAATGTTTTTTCTCTATTGACGCTGTGTGTACTAAAATCTCATCTACTTCTGATCTCATTTCTGAAGGTGGATCCTTGGCCAAGGCCAGATTCATGAACAGATCTTGTCAACGACAGATGTAACCAACCCGGGACCATGATTCCTTTACCTTGATGATGTTGAATCTACCAACAGGTCAAATGATCGCTCGTTATCCGAAGGTATCTTTTAGGTCTCTGATGACCTTACAACCCTTCATGGGTAATTTCCTCATTATCAAGTATGTAGATGACCTTCCATACAATCGAAATGGATCATCAGATATGCGGATACATGTAAGAATCACATGTCCTGTAATAGAATGTCACCGATTCTCCCACGATACAGGTTTCAGGGTCGTATATAGGTGTAAACTCGAATCTGAAACTTGTCACGATTGTTGTACTTCCCTTCACCACCCTCTCCGG